>CANQTI010000061.1 GCA_947626725.1 uncultured Eisenbergiella sp. | reverse complement strand
GCTGCACGCCGATGATCGGGCCGTCCTCCTGAAAATAGAGCCCGGCGGTCTCCTGTCCGATCCGCGCATACAGCCGCCTCACACAGGCCAGAAAACCGGGGTCCGTGGTCCGCACCTCGAAGGGCTGCCCGTAAAGCCAGTCCGGAAGGCCGCCGTTGCGCGCCTCCCCGTGGGCAAAGGGGCCGACCCGCAGGATCACATACAGACCGTGCTTTTTACAGAGGGAAACGAACCTTCGGATATCCCGCCTTCCCGAGAAATCGAACACGCCCTCCTCTTCCTCGTGATGGTTCCACAGAACATAGGTCGACACGATGTTCAGCCCGCACAGCTTCATCTTGATCAGCTCGTCCTCCCAGCGCGCGTCCGACATGCGGCTGAAATGGAATTCCCCGCTGACGCCGAAGAAAGGACGGCCGTTTCGGGTCATGTAATAGTTGGTAAAAGCCAGTTCCTCCCCGGAGGCGCTTCGCCCCCGGAAATTTTCATCCAGCGGATAGATCTTTTTTTCCGGCAGGCCGGCGACGGATAAACGATAGGACATTTTGACAACCCTCCTCGCGCGGATGCGCTGACCGCGGCGCGGTTTGAGGCCGTTTTCGGACCTCCCGCCGCACCGCCGTTTCTATTTCCACTATAACAGATTTCCGGGAAGATACAATTCCCGAGATTGCTTTTTTCGGACAATCATAGTACACTGAAATCAAAAAACAAGACAGGAGATCATTATGAAAGGCAGAATTCATTCTCTGGAAAGCTTTGGCACGGTGGACGGCCCCGGCGTCCGCTTCGTGGTATTCGTACAGGGCTGCCCCATGCGGTGCGCCTACTGTCACAACCCGGATACCTGGCCCATGACCTGCGGCACCATGATGGAAGCGTCCGAAATCTTTGAACAGTATAAAAGGAACGAGAGCTTCTACAAGGGCGGCGGCATCACCGTCACCGGCGGCGAACCGCTGATGCAGGTGGATTTTCTGATCGACCTGTTCACCCTGGCGAAAAAGAACAATGTGCACACCTGCATCGATTCCTCCGGCATCGCCTACCATCCGGACGGCAATCCCGAATGGCTGAAAAAGCTGGATCACCTGATGACCCTGACCGACCTCGTCATGCTGGACATCAAGCACATTGATCCCGAGAAGCATAAGGAACTGACGGGACAGCCCAACGACGGTATTCTGGCCTTCTGCGGGTATCTGGACGAGCATCATGTGGACATATGGATCCGCCATGTGGTGGTGCCTACCCTCACGGACGATCCCGTCTATCTCTACCGGCTGGGCTATTTCATCGGGCAGTTCTCCAACCTGAAGGCGCTGGACATCCTGCCCTATCACACCATGGGCAAGGTGAAATACGAGAAGCTCGGGATGGATTACAAGCTGAAAGGTCTGCCCGCCATGAACGCGGACCGGGCCATCGAGCTCAAGAAACACGTTCTGGAAGGTCTGCGCGACCGCCGCAAGGGAGAGGCCGCGAAATATTGAGCGGCCTGCCCCTGCCGCGACCGCCCTGCCGCCCCGGCGAAAAGCGCCGCCCGCGTGCCTTCCTTTTCCGGACACGCTCGCGCTCGGAGAAAAGCGCAGTGGTCCTAGGTTCAGCGGCGTCCTAACGGACTTGCTTCACCAAGGACCAGCGCTTTTCTAACGGTCCGGGAAAATGGAAGGCACGCGGACGGCGCTTTTCGCCGGGGCGGCAGGGCGGTCGGAACGGGGTTCACTCAATATTGCGCATTTTGGTCTTGTACATTGTCCGGTTTTATATTAAAATAAGAGCTAACCTACATTTTCAAATTCAAGGAGGACTTTATCATGGCATATGTAATCAGTGATTCCTGCGTTGCCTGCGGTTCCTGTGAAGGTCAGTGCCCTGTTGGCGCGATCAGCTTCGCCGACAGCAAGTATGAGATCGACCCCAGCGTGTGCATCAGCTGCGGTTCCTGTGCCGGGGCCTGCCCTGTCGGCGCGATCTCCGAAGACTGACACATAGTCCGCTTTGGGGACGGAGATTCCCGACGCGGTTTTCGGAAATCTTACACAGACCAAAAAGAACTGCGTCAGGCCATTTCAGCCCTCGCAGTTCTTTTTTGCCTGTTTCTCTTTGCTCTGCAGGTTCCGCTTATATTTTTCTCTTTTTCCGCCTTCCGCCGCTGCTCCTTCCCCTCTGACGAAGCAGCGCGTCCAGTTTTCGGAAGTGTTCTTCTTCCCTGTCCAACTGCCTCTGTTCCCTGGTCTGCGCATTTTCTTCCAATTTCTGGAACTGTTCATTCAGCGCTTTTACGAATTCTGCGCTGTTTTCCTGCACAGCCCGGGAGACCAGATTTTCCAACAAAAGCTGCAGCTTCGCGGCCCTGCTGCTGCGCTCATCCAGCAGCACGGATTCCATAGGCATGAGTACCCTTTTTTCTTTCGTCTCCGTTCCCTCCGCTTTTTCCACCATGGCCTGTGCCTCCCGCACCACCTCGTCCGGAACGGCAAGCCGTCCGTCCTCCGAAAGCATGAGCCGGATTGCCTTCAGCTGCATTCCCTGTGCTTTCCACTGTTTGATTTTTTCCATCAACTCCACATCTTCTTTTCTATAACACCGATGTCCCTGTGCATTTCTCGCAATGGCAATCCCGAGTTCCTCTTCCCAATAGCGAAGGACATGGGTCTCCACATCCACCTTTTTGGCCGCTTCCCTGATCGTATAGGTTGTTTCCTGTGCTGTCATGGTTTTTCCTCCTGTTTTTCAGCGCCGCAAAAAAAGAAGACCGTGCCCGCTCTTTCAGGCTGCCCGATCCTCTTCCGTCTTTCAGTTTCATGTTCTTTTGTATTCCGCCTGTGCCTCCGATCTTTTCCCTCTTCCGGCACATGCCTCTTCCATCGCCTGCGATTTTTTGTTTTTCTACTTTTGCAAATTCGCAAACCTTCCATAATCGGCCAGCCACGCCAGCTCGATCGTACCGATAGGGCCATTCCTCTGCTTGGCGAGAATCACCTCAGCGATCCCTTTCTTCTCCGTATCGGGATTGTAATATTCATCCCGATATAAAAACATGACCACATCCGCATCCTGCTCAATGGCCCCGGACTCACGCAAATCCGAAAGCATCGGGCGATGTTCGGGCCGCTGTTCCACTGCGCGGGAGAGCTGAGAACAAGCGATCACGGGAACCTGCAATTCTCTGGCCAACGCCTTCAGGGAACGGGAAATATCCGAAATAATTTGCTGTTGCGAATCGCTGGCCCTGACATTGCTGCCGCTCATCAGCTGCAGATAATCGATGATTACCAACTTCAGATCCATTTCCAGCTTAAATTTCCGACATTTGGAGCGCAGCTCCGGGATCGAAATGCCCGGTGTATCATCAATAATCAGATTGGACCTGCCAATCACGCCTGCGCCCTCGATCAGACTCTCCCATTCCGCATCAGACAGATTGCCGGTACGAAGATGCTGAGAATCCACGCGCGACTCCAGAGAGAACAATCGGTTCACATACTGTTCTCTGCTCATCTCCAAACTGAACATCGCCACCGTCATGTTCTGTCCAAAAGCGATATGCTGTGCCATATTCAGCACAAATGCGGTTTTCCCCATGGAAGGACGGGCTGCAATGATTACCAGATCAGAAGGCTGCAGCCCCGCAGTCTTATAATCCAGATCCGCAAACCCCGTGGCGATTCCGGTGACATTGCCCTTGTTTTTGGAAGCTTTCTCGATCCGATCCATGGCGTCCATGACCACCTGGCGGATCGGGACAAAATCCCCGGTATTACGCCGCTGCACCAGATCAAAAACCTTTTTCTCCGTAGTTTCCAGAATGGTTTCCAGCGACTCATTTCCGGCATAGCAGGTATTTGCGATCTCTTCATTGAGCCGAATAAGCCTGCGCAGGAGCGCTTTTTCCGAAACAATGCCGGCATACCGACGGATATTCGCCGACGTGAAGGGCGCCGTCATCAAATCCCGGATGAACTCCAGGCTGGCGACCTCCGGCGGAACATCCTTCTCTTTCAGCTTGTCCTGAAGCGTGACAACGTCCACCGGATAACCGGCGTCATTGAGCTCCACCATCGCGGCAAAAACCGCGCCGTACTGCCGGTTATAAAAGTCCTCTTCCGTAATGATCTCGGAAGCGATGACGATCGCTTCCCGATCCATGATCATGGAACCCACCACCGACTGCTCGGCTTCTACGCTATGAGGAAGTACCCTTTTTAAAACAGCCTCATCTGCCGCCATCGTAAAGTCTCTCCAATCTTACGCTTCCTGCACCTTCACTTTCAGCTGTCCGGTCACCTGAGGATGCAGCTTAACCGGAATCTCATAGACTCCGAACGCCTTCAGAGGTTCCTGCAGCTGAATTTTTTTCTTGTCGATCTCCATGCCGCACTGCTCCTGATACGCGGCGGCGATCTCCTTGCTGGATACAGAGCCGAACGCTTTGCCGTTTTCGCCCACGCGGATCTTCACCGTCACTGACCTGCCGGACAGTTCCGCGGCAAGCTGCTGCGCCGCCTCCAGTTTCTCCCGCGCGATGCGGTCTTCTCTTGCCTTCTGCAGCTTCAAATCATTCATGCTGCTGTTGGTCGCTTCTACACCCAGCTTCTTTTTCAGGAGAAAGTTTCTGGCATAGCCGTCACTGACCTCCACAAGCTGTCCCTTCTTCCCCAGGGCTTTCACATCTGCCAGCAAAATTACTTTCATGAAATCTCACCTTCCTCTATCATTTTATCCAATGTCTGTTTCAGGGCTTCAATGCCCTCTTCTATCGTAGCGTTTTCCATCTGGGCGCCCGCCATATTCAAATGACCGCCGCCGCCCATCCGCTCCATGATGACCTGCACATTGACCTCATCAATGGAACGGGCGGAAAAATAGATCTTTTCCCGGTACAGCGTGAGCACGAAGCTGGCCTTGACACCTCGGATGTTCAAGAGCTCGTTGGCCGCCTGCGCCCCCAGCACGGTAGGGCTCTGGATGCCCTCACTGGAACAATGGGAAATGGCATAACAGCCCCTGTAGATCTCGGCGCGGCCCACCGCGTCAGCCCGGGCCTTATACTCGATAGCATCCTCCCGGAACAGCTTGCGCACCCGCGTCACATCCGCCCCGCTGCGCCGCAGAAACGCTGCCGCCTCAAAGGTACGCACGCCGGTCTTGGAGACAAAATTGTTGGTATCAATGACCATACCGGCATACATACTGTCCGCTTCTTCACTTTTGATCCGGACATTGTCACCTATGTACTGCAGGATCTCTGAAACCATTTCACAGGCGGAGGAAGCGTAAGTCTCCACATAGGAAAGCGTGGCGTTTTCCACCGTCTCAGTGCCCGCCCTGTGGTGATCCAGCACTACAATAGACTTGCATATTTTGAGGAGTTCCGGACATTCCGTGATGGAAGGCTTGTTGACATCCACCACCACCAGCACCGTATTGGAGCCCGCGCTCTCAATGGCCTGGGAGCTGTTCAGGAACATATCGCTTTCATAATCCGGATTATTTTTGAACAAATCCACCAGCGGCTGAAGCGAAGTGGACACGTCGTTCAGGACAATCTGCGCCTTTCTCTCCAGCGTCCGCGCGATGCGGTAAATGCCGATGGCCGCGCCGAAACTGTCCACATCTCCGTTGGTATGGCCCATGATCAGAATATGATCCTTACTGGTGATAATCTCACGCAGCGCATGTGCTTTGACGCGGGCCTTGACACGGGTGTTTTTCTCCACCTGCTGACTCTTGCCGCCATAATAATTGATCCGGTCCGGCAGCTTCACCACGGCCTGATCTCCGCCGCGCCCCAGAGCCAGATCGATTGCCGTACGCGCAAATTCATGATTCTGCGCGTAGACGAGGCCATCCAGTCCGATGCCGATACTGATAGTCACAGCCATTTCATTGCCGATATTGACCGTTTTCACATCTTCCAGCAGTTCAAAACGCTGCTCCTGCATCTGGAGGACGGATTTTTTCTTTAAAATAATGAGATACTTATCCTTCTCAATCTTTTGGCAAATCCCATCATAGGCCGCCACATATTTGTTGACTTTTCGGTCGATCAAGGCAGTCAGAAGGGATCTGCGCACCTCTTCCACGCTGGCCAGAGCTTCTTCGTAATTGTCCAGGTAGATCAGCCCCACCGCCAGCGACTGTGCATCGTTTTCCCGCAGGGCAATTTTCAATGCGGTTTCATCATACAAATAGACCGCATACAGGCAGCCATCATAATCATCCTCCAAGATATCGCTGTCTTCCGTCATTCCCTGCAGCGACACACGAATGATATGCGCCGTATATTCGCTTCCCTCAAAGGCGACCTCATAGACAACTTCTTTGTCCTGTTCAGGCAGCCTGTCCCTCGTAATGTTCGGGAAAAGATATGTGATGGACTTCGTAAATCCTTTCTCGCTATGGATAGCGTGCCGAAACGCGGTGTTGCTCCAGATCACCCTGCCGTCCTCATCCAACAGCGCATAGGGAACCACCATATCCCGCAGGAGCGCTTTCTGAACCTGTCCATACTGTGTGGCAAAACTCACCAACTCGTTAATGATGATCGGCCGGTTATATAACATCAGCAGAATGATCATCCCGAAATACAGCAGCAGAAAACAAGAAAGCAGAAAACCGGCCCGCGCGTCAAGAAAATAAATCCCCGCGTTCACAAACAGCAGAAGGATGCCCAGATAGAGGGAAGTCTGCATATAGATCCGCAGCCTGCCCTTTAATTTGATCCTCTTTTTCTTCATATTCATTCCTCTGCATATCACAGTTATCGCTTACAAAAGCCTATTTTGTGTAAGTATAACATTTTCTGACGCAAAATACCATACCCCAAAACAAAAGGCTTCGGCGTTTTCCGCTATATATTCCTATTTTTTTACAGGGCGGTGTGCGGCGGGGCCAATGGCACAGGCGGGGTGGACGAATATTCGGTGAAAATTTGCTCTCAGCGAATAAAATAGCGAATATTCGCTCCCGCCGATTGGAAAAGCGAATATTCGCTGCATATTTCTGTGCCGCAAAGCAGCCATAACGGGCAGAAGTCCCCGGACATCAGGATACGATGCCCGGGACTTCCATATACGTCTTTAATGATACTGTCCGCTCAATAAAAAACATGATGACCGAGGACCAGACCAGACCTCCCGTTCACCCGACGGAAGTACAGGCATTCGCCCACAGGCCTGCTGCCGCTCAGCGCATCCAGCGCCGCCTGATAGCAGCTCTCATCCGCCCGGCTTCTCTTCAGCGCGCGTTTCAGGCTTCCGTTCCGGACCGGGGAAAACTGTCCCGCATCATAAACCACTTCCTGAATCGTATTCGGGTAACCGGCGTCCTTCACCCGGTTCATCACAACACTGCCTACGGCCACCTTGCCGTCATAGGATTCGCAGCCGGCTTCGCAGTATATGATATTTGCCAGCAGATACAAATCGTCCTCCGTCGCGCCTGCCGCCTCCAGAACAGACTGCCGAAGTGTCTCCTCCTGCTGCTGGCGGAGCAGTTCTTCCGCCTGGCGCTGGGCCTCCTGTTGCTGTAAAAGCAGTTCTGCCGCCTGACGCTGGGCCTCCTGTTGCTGTAAAAGCAGTTCTGCCGCCTGACGCTGGGCCTCCTGCTGCAGAAGCAGCTCCGCCGCCTGACGCTGGGCTTCCTGTTGCTGTAAAAGCAGCTCCGCCGCCTGACGCTGGGCCTCCTGCTGCAGAAGCAGCTCCGCCGCCTGTGCAGCCAGCAGCTCTTCGGTCATGTTTTCCTCCGGAGGCTGTATCTCTTCCACGCCCTCCGGCGTTCCAGTTTCTGCATCCTCTGCAGGTAATTCCTGCAGGATCCCTGTCACATTTTCGCCGCCGTTCATGGCCGGCACACCCTCCAGGGGCATTCCTTCCGCAATTTCTTCTTTCGTGATATTCTTTTCCTCCGCAGCTTCATCCCCTGCGGCACCCGCTTTTTCCGCAGTATCCTCTCCTGCAGCGGATATCTCTCCCGCGTCCTCTCCTTCTGCTGCAAACGCGCCTTCTTCATTTTCTTCTGCAGTATTCTCTTTTTCTACGGTGTTCTCTTTTCCTACGGCGTTCTCCCCTTCCGTACTCTCTTCTCCTGCGGCAAATATTACCTCCGCAATCTCCTCCCCTGTAAGATCGGCCATGATCTCCCGATTGGCCTTCGCGGCCTCCTCTACGGTGAGCTCCGTTTCCTTCAGGTTTTCTTCCGGGATCCAGCCGATGACCGTTCCCGCCAGTATCTGAACCCATCCATCCTCTCTCATGAGAATGTTCACATGTGCCCCGCTCACCGCCTTCCCCAGCACTTCGGATGTATCATCCGCGGAGGAAAAGATAGCCAGCGGCTCTTTTGTATCGATCAGGCCGATCCTGCCCGCCACAGCTGTCTCGGAGACCCCGCACAGCAGCATGGCCGCAATCAGTGCCCCGGCAATAAGCCGAAACCGTTTTCTGCCTTCTGTGTCCATACGATTTTCCGTTTTCCTTTTGGGATTTCCTTTCTGTTACATATATATTTCTATTTATTACAAAAATGTTACAAAATGTAACGATTTTTATCATAGCAATATCTTCTCCGTTTGTCAAGCGTTTCCCAAAAAAGAAACGCGGCTTTCGCCGCGTTTTTCTGACACATATGACATTTTTTGATCTTTTCCATCCTACAGCGACCGGGATTTCTCCACACAGGCGATGACCGCATCCATCACCGCGCCCCGGAAATTTTTCTCTTCCAGCACCCGCACCGCCTGAATGGTGGTACCGGCCGGTGAGCAGACCATATCCTTCAGCTCCCCGGGATGCTTCCCGGTCTCCAGCATCAGCTTCGCGCTGCCCAGCACCGCCTGCGCCACGAATTCATACGCCAGGCCGCGGGGCATTCCTTCTGCCACCGCGCCGTCCGCCATGGCCTCCATCAGCATGAAGATCCAGGCCGGTGAGCTGCCGCTGACACCCGGCACCACATCCATCAGCCGCTCCGGCACCTCGATGGCCTTTCCGAAGCTGCTCAATACCGCCATCACGCCCGCCTTCTGCTCCTGCGTCACCTCCGGCGCGAAACAGACCGCGGTACAGCCCTCGCCCACCAGCGCAGGTGTGTTGGGCATGGCGCGCACAAAGGCCAGCTCCTTTCCGAACTGCTCAGCCAGCCAGGACAGGCTCTTGCCCGGCGCGATGCTCACGACCGTCTTGCCCTCCAGCGCCAGTCCCCGGATCTGCTCGATCACCTCCGGGAAAAACTGCGGCTTCACCGCCAAAAACAGAAGCTCCGCCTCCTGCGCCGTCTTCCGGTTGTCCCCGGTAACGCGGATGCCGAACCGCTCCCGCATGGCGTTTTCCGTCGCCGCCGTCTTCGCGGAACCGCAGATCTCCTCCGGCTTCGCCAGTCCTTCCTTTATAATACCGCCAATCATAGCCTGGGCCATATTCCCCAGCCCGATAAAACCGATCTTCATCTTTCTCTCCTCTCCAAAGTTTCCCACCGCTGCCGCGCCGCCTCGTACAGAAGGACCGCCGAGGCCACCGCAGCGTTCAGGGACTCCACCTGCCCTGCCATGGGGATGCGGACATGACTGCCGACCCGCCCGGCGCTCTCCTCCGTCAGGCCGTTCCCCTCGTTGCCGATCAGGAACGCGCAGCCCTTCGTGTAATCCGGA
>CANQTI010000060.1 GCA_947626725.1 uncultured Eisenbergiella sp. | reverse complement strand
GATGAGGAAGGCGGCAGCGTTGCCCGTGTGGCGAAGGCCCTGAAGCTGGACAATGTAGGGGATATGGCAAAGATCGGCGCGTCCGGAGATCCTCAGGCGGCTTACGGTGCGATGCAGACGATTGGAACCTACCTGGCGTCCTATGGCTTTAATGTGGACTTCGCGCCGGTGGCGGACGTGCTGACGAATCCGGACAATACCGTGATCGGGAAGCGGGCGTTTTCTTCCGACGCGCAGACGGCGGCGTCTATGGTCGCTTCCGCGGTGCAGGGGCTGCAGGAGACGGGTATCAGCGCATGCATGAAGCATTTCCCCGGGCATGGCGATACCGCGGAGGATTCCCACGAGGGACTGGCGGAGACCGCGCGCACGAAGGAGCAGATGAAGGAGACGGAGTTCCTGCCGTTTCAGGCCGGAATAGACGCCGGCTGCAATATGATCATGATCGGACATATCACGGCGCCGGAGCTGACAGGAGGGAGCAGCATTCCCGCCAGCCTTTCCGAAGAGATCGTCACCGGAATCCTGCGCAGTGAGCTGGGTTATAACGGTATCGTGATCACGGACGCCATGAGCATGTCCGCCATCACGGAATATTACGAATCGGATGTGGCGGCGATCATGGCTCTGAAGGCGGGCGCAGACATGGTGCTCATGCCGGAGGATTTTGAGCAGGCTTACGAAGGCGTGCTCAAGGCGGTAAAGGACGGCACGATCAGCGAAGAGCGCGTCAACGATTCCCTGACGCGGATCTATACGGTGAAATTACAGGGCGCAGTGGAGTGAGAGCGCCCACCCGGGGAGGCCCCGTCAGAACACGCCGCCGCCCGCCGCGCGCACACATGTCATTTTCCCGGACCGTTAGAAAAACGCCGGCCCTTGACGAAGCGAGCCCGTCGGGCGAAGCTGAGTCTAGTGCCGCTGCGTTTTTCTCGAGCGCGAGCGTGTCCGGAAAAGACATGTGTGCGCGCGGCGGGCGGCGTGTTCTGACGGGGCCTCCCCGGGTGGACGCTCAAGCGGCGGCGGTCTGGACGGACCCCATATTTTTTCAAAATTATAGGTTGACATTCCCTCCATTAGATGATAATATAATTTTTGCGGCGGTCATCGCATATCGCATGCGGAAGTGTCGGAACTGGCAGACGAGCAAGACTAAGGATCTTGTGGCAGCAATGTCGTGTGGGTTCAAGTCCCATCTTCCGCAGTTGGACACTATTTTATGGATAATGCAGGAATGGCGGAATTGGCAGACGCGTACGGTTCAGGTCCGTATGGTAGTAATACCATGAGAGTTCAAGTCTCTTTTCCTGCACGAGAAAAGGCACTTCGATGAGGTTTCGAAGTGCCCTTTTCGGCGTTATGAATATCTTTTTAATTCCGGGCAGGAATGCCGAATTTTTCAATCAGGAGGCAGATATGGGTGAGATAACCAAAAGGGAGCAGCTGATCTTTGACATCGCGTCGGCGGAGTGGGATTTGTTTCAGCAGGTCAACAATACCGGCGGGCGCGCGTCCTGTCAGGACGATCCGGATACCTTTTTCAAGATGCGGATGAGCCAGTGGATGGTATATTCGGATGAAGTGCTGGAAAGCTACCGGGCGGATCTGCTGTCCGCGGCGGAGGAAGGCCGCAACCTGATCTTTGAAAAATACGGATATATGATGGAGACCACTTATCCGGAGGAATATGCGCAGCTCAGGGAGCATCTGCCAGAGGTTTCGGAGGAAAAGCGGGAACTGATCGAGAAACTGGCGAAGGTCCATGTCGAATGGGATGCCTGGATGATGGAGCATTACCCCAATATCCGGCAGAACGGCAGGACGATGACGGCGGGAGAGGACAGCGCTGCGGACGGAAGTTCTTCGGAGAGTTACCTGAAGGGGGAACTGGCGACTTATTCGGTGAAGACACTCCGCCTGATCTGGGCACAGACGCAGGCCGCCTATGCGAATGGGGAAAACCTGCTGAAACAGATCATTGAAAACGAAACGGCTTTTTATGGCTACGGCAGCCTCGAAGAGGCGGAAGCAGCGCACGCATAGAACCGCAGGCGGCTGGCAGGCCGCGGGAGTGCAGGCGATGGATGGCCGCAGGCGCGCAGGCGATGGCCGGCCGCAGGAGTGCAGGCGGTGGATGGCCGCGGGAGTGCGGGCGATGGATGGCCGCAGAGCTGCAGGCGGCCAACTGTAGGTGCGGGTGACGGCCGCCCTCAGAAATGCAGGCGCTTGCGCACCTCGTTGCGCAGCGGTGTCAGCGCCAGAAGCGTGATCAGCGCGACGACGATGACGGTGCAGATGGCGAGAAGAATGGCCGACCAGGTGAGGCGCAGCGGAAGGCAGAGAAAATGCCGGATGAGCAGTTCGATGCCCACGCACAGGGCGGCCAGCTCCAGGAAGCAATACAGCGCCACCATCAGAAAGGCCGAGGATATTTTGCGCACCAGAAAGGCGAAGAGAATGGCCAGCACTGTGACAAAGGCCGTCAGCGGCAGCGCGAGCCGGAAAAACCATTCCCGCCCGGAGGTATTGAAACTGATCATATACTGATAAAATGCCGCGGCCATGCCGTCGCAGAGCAGACAGCAGTAGATGGAGAAGTGCGTATGGATCACGGCAGGAAAGGCCAGCACCCCGATCAGGAGACAGGCGCCGATGACGTAGAAGGACCAGGCGCTCCGGGAAAAGACAAGCAGGTTCAGAAGGCCGCAGACCGCTGAGGTGGAGAGCAGTACGACGAGAAGCAGGATTGCCAGATCCCGGCTTTTCACCACCTCTGCCTGTCCTTTTTCTTCCGGAAAAGGGGAGGACGGCGCCGAGAGACGGAATTCATTCGGATTCAGGACAGGTGTGCCGCAGAGCGGACAGCGTGTCAGGGAAGCGTCCAGCTTCACCCCGCAGTTTACACAGTAGGACATGGATCTCCTTTCCGCCGCGAATGCGGCATATCAGGGTCAAAGCGCAGTCATGCGCCGATGAATGGAGAAAGCGTAACGGTGCCCAAAGATCGGCCGCGGTGTGTCTGTTTGGAGGAGCGTTCCGAAGGAGCGGCCGCGGGCCCCTTCGTTCGGGCATCGGATCTCCAGTTCGCTCTCAGGAACGGTTGCTTTCAATGGTGACTTTGATGCCGTCTTCCACCAGGCGGCGGAAAAAACGCCGTTCCACATCGGCTTCCCGGATGCAGCTGGCAAAGTTTACCGTCAGAACATCTTCATAGCTTATGATCGCGCAGTTGGTTCGCCGGGAATAGGGGATTCCCATGTAGATGTCGAAGCGCTCCAGCCATGGTTTCATGTCATCGGGCACTTGGAGCGCGCCCATATTGGTGAGGCCGGCGGAAGAGTTGCGATCCTGGACCCTGGCGTAGAAAATCCGCACAAAGAAATCCTTGATGAAAAGCGGCACGATCCGAATCAGGGGATTCCTTTTGGTGGAGGCGTTGGTGGTGATATCGCCCCGCAGGAACTTTTCATTAATATAATAGCGCATGTAACGGTGCACGTGAAGGACCACTTCTTCGAAAGTATATGTGCCGAGACGGGGATCGACGGACGGATATACCATCGTGATAAAATTGCGCAGCGTTTTGGAAGGGAAGAACCGGCGCAGGTTCACCGGCATGGCGATGCGCACGGGGCGCAGGCGGCGGTGAAATTCCTCTTCCTGTTTCTGCAGGAGGGAGAAAAGCAGCACCGCATTCAGGTATTCGGTGATAGAAGCCCCGTATTTGTGTGCGGCCGCAGCAACCTCCTGTACCGAGAGAATGCCGTCAATAACATTGAGCGTGTGAAACGGTTCCCGGCTGCCTCTGATCCGGTAGGTCTTCCCGGCGGGACGCTGCGGACATACCTGGGCGTTGGCATAGCGCATATAGGCGTCCTCCAGTTCTTCCGGGTCCGGCTGCTCATCGATATCCATGACAAAATATTGATTCGTGACGGGATGGCCCAACAGGCGCAGGTAGACCGCGGTGACGGTTTGGAGCAGATACATGGCTCCGGTACCGTCCCCGAGACTGTGATGGGCCTCCAGGGAGATCCGTCTGCCGTAATAATAGAAACGGATCAGGTAGCCGTCTTTGCTGTGAAAGGACATGGGCATGCAGAAGTTGCGCACGTCCGGGCACACGAAAGGGCCGGGCCGGTCGTTGGGCTCCAGATAACGCCAGAAGAGCCCTTTGCGCATGGAAACCTTGTAGGTAGGAAAGCGTTTCAGGGACAGGTTTACGGCATGCTGGAGAACGTCCGGCTGGATGTCCTGCGTCAGAAGTACGGAGAGCCGATAGACGGAGGAGAAATCCCTGCGCTGGAGCGTCGGGTAGACGATGGCGGAAAGATCCAGTTTATACCAGATCCGGAAAGATGTCTTTTGAGTCGTCTGCATTCGGTGCCTTCCTCAGATCTGCGGCGAAAATCCATACAGGAAATATGGCGGGCCGCTGTTTTTTTCAGTATACACATTTTTCCGTGAAAAAACAACCGGGAATCGTCGTATCGTTCTTTACGCCCCGTCCGTTTTGTGATAAGATTATTATGAGTAGGTATGGAGTTACGGACGGCAGGAGGCTTGCATGGCGCTCGGAGAAAAACAGAATCAGAATCTGATGCACGTAATCCGCAGGGTGCACGGCCTTGTGGAACAGCCGGACATCGACAAACACCGCCATTCTCAGGACAGGATCGGGGCGCTTCTGGGGACGGAGCGCGGTGCGGAATATATTCCGGTGAAGGTGGATGATATGGAGTGCGAATGGGTGCATGTGCAGCGCGCCCATATGAAAAAGTATGTGATTCTCTATTGTCATGGCGGCGGTTATTCCACGGGAAGCACGGTGTATGCCCGGACGCTGACCACCAAGCTGGCCGATTCCACCTCCATGGATGTGTTCTGCTTCAATTATCGGCTCGCTCCGGAATTTCCCTGGCCTGCCGCGCCGGAGGATGCTGTCCGGGCGTGGGATTACCTGATGCACTACGGATACGGTGCCCGGGATGTGATCGTGGCCGGAGATTCCGCAGGCGGAAATCTGGCGCTGACCCTGGTGCATTCCCTGAAAAGACAGAAGCGGCTTTTGCCCAGAGGGCTGGTGCTGCTTTCCCCCTGGACCGATCTGACGGCATCGGGCAGGAGCCATCAGACCAGGGCCAATGTGGACCCGGTCTTAAATCCGGAATATCTGGCCCGGATGACGGAAAACTATGCCGGAGGGCAGGATTTGACGGATCCGCTGATTTCGCCGCTGTTCGGGGACTTTTCCGGGTTCCCGCCGGTATACATTCAGGTCGGAGACAACGAGATGCTGCTCTCGGATGCGACCATGCTGCACAAACGTCTCATCAAAGCGAATGTTTCGGTGAAGATTGACGTCTACAAAGGAATGTGGCACGTGTTCCAGATGTCCCCCTTCAAGACCGCCTATGAGGCCATGGAAAGAAATGCGGAATTCATCTATGATATTTGCAGATAAAAGGAGGCCCCTTTTTGAATATCCGTGAAAGTCTGGAAAAATGGGAGGAAGAATATTTAAGCCCCTATGCCGCCAAAAGCAGAGAGTCCGCGGGCAGGCTGCGCGATGAAGAGCAGTGCGATATCCGTCCCGTTTTTCAGCGGGACCGGGACCGGATCATTCACAGCAAATCGTTTCGCCGCCTGAAGGACAAGACCCAGGTTTTTTTATCCCCCATGGGGGACCATTACCGCACGAGACTGACGCATACGCTGGAGGTATCCCAGAACGCCAGAACCATCGCCAGGGCGCTGCGGCTCAATGAGGAGCTCGTGGAGGCCATTGCGCTGGGCCACGATCTGGGGCATACGCCCTTCGGCCATGCCGGGGAGCGGGCGCTGAACCGGGTCTGCCCCTACGGCTTTGACCACGCCGTTCAGGGGGTGCGCACGGTGGACCTTCTGGAAAAGGACGGACAGGGGCTGAATTTGACCTTTGAGGTGCGGGACGGCATCCGCAATCATCAGACAAAGGGCCATCCCATAACGCTGGAGGGCCGCGTAGTGCGGCTTTCGGACAAGATCGCCTATATTCATCACGATATGGATGATGCCATTCGGGCGGGTATCCTGACGGAGGCGGACGTTCCGCCGCAGATCACAGAGGTGATCGGTACGACTACAGGAGAGCGGCTGGATCATTTCATTCATGATATCGTGTCTGCCAGCAGCGGCAGAGGCGAGATCCTTATGTCCGAACCGGTGGCGGAGGCGATGCAGAGGCTGAGACAGTTCATGTTTGAACGGGTTTATCAGAATCCGCAGGCCAAAGGGGAGGAAGGAAAAGCGGAGATTTTGATGGAGACGCTGTATGATTATTATCTCCATCATCCGGGTGTCCTTCCGGAGGATTTTCAGGGACTGTTGGAACGGGGCGAACCGCTGGAACGGGTGGTCTGCGATTATGTGGGCAGCATGACGGACCGTTTCGCCGTCGCGAAGTATGAAGAGCTGTATATCCCAAAATCCTGGCGCTATTAGGCATACATAAGGAGTTTGGCATGTATTATCCTGATGAGCTGATCGAAGAGATCCGGGCGAGGAACAATATTGTGGACGTGATCTCGGGCTATGTGCGGCTGCAGAAAAAGGGCAGCAACTATTTCGGCCTGTGTCCGTTCCATAATGAAAAATCGCCTTCCTTTTCCGTCTCCGCATCCAAACAGATGTATTACTGCTTTGGCTGCGGCGCCGGCGGCAATGTGATCACTTTTCTGATGGAATATGAGAACTGGTCTTTCCAGGAGGCCGTCAAGGCGCTGGCGGATCGCGCCGGCGTGGCGCTGCCGGAGATGGAATATTCCCAGGAGATGAAAAGGGCGCAGAGCCGGCGTGCCAGACTTCTGGCGGTCAATAAGGAGGCGGCCACCTTCTTCTATTATCAGCTCCGCAGGCAGCAGGGAAGGATAGGCTATGAGTACCTGAAAAACAGACAGCTTACGGACGAGACGATGAATCGGTTCGGGTTGGGCTATTCCGGACTGAACGGCAGGGATCTGATCGGATATCTCAAATCAAAGGGATACGGAGAAGATCTGATTCGGGAAGCCGGGCTGGCCAGCGCGGACGAACGGCAGGGGCTTTCCGGCAAATTCTGGAATCGGGTGATGTTCCCGATTCAGGACATCAACCATCGGGTCATCGGATTCGGCGGCCGAGTCATGGGAGATGCCAAACCGAAGTACCTGAATTCACCGGAGACGGAGATCTTCGATAAGAGCCGCAATCTGTACGGTCTGAATCATGCGCGGACAAGCCGGAAGGGCAGCTTCATCCTCTGTGAAGGATATATGGACGTCATTGCCATGCATCAGGCCGGCTTCAATCAGGCGGTGGCATCGTTGGGAACCGCGTTTACAGCCGGTCAGGCGAGCCTTTTGAAGCGGTATTCCCGGGAAGTGCTGCTCTCCTATGACAGCGACGGCGCCGGGGTAAACGCGGCGCTGCGGGCCATCGGCATCCTGAAGGAAGCGGGGATGACGGGAAAGGTCATCGATCTGACGCCTTATAAGGATCCGGATGAGTTCATAAAAGCGCTGGGGGCTGAGGAATTCCAGAAACGGCTGGACAACGCCGGAAACAGTTTCTTTTTCGAGCTGGAACAGCTGAAAAAGGGCTATGACCTGCAGGATCCCCAGGCCAAAACGGAGTTCCAGCGCGCCGTCGCTCGGAAGCTGTGCGAGTTTTCGGAAGAGATAGAACGGGAAAATTACATCGAGGCGGCGGCTCAGAGATACCACATCGGCTTTGAAAATCTGCGCAGGCTTGTGGGAAGCTATGCGGCTCAGACCGGACTGGCGCAGCCGGTAATACGGCCTAAATCCGGGACCTCTTCCAAAGAGACGGCGCAGGACAGACAGATCCACAACGAAAAACTTCTGCTCACCTGGCTGGCGGACCGGCCGGAGCTGTATGCGAGGATCAGCAAGTATATTTCCGCGGAAGATTTTTCGGAAGGGATCTACAGAACGGTGGCGCAGCGCCTGCTTGAAGAGGCGGAAAGCGGGCAGGTGAATCCGGCCGCTATCATCAGCATGTTTGAGGACGAAACCGGACAGCGGGAAGCGGCCTCTCTTTTCCACACGAAAATCCTGCAGCCCGACAGCCCGCAGGGACAGGAAAAAGCTTTTCACGATATTGTGTGTGCGGTTAAGCGCCAGAGTTACGAGCGGGACTGCGCGAGTATGGGGACGGATGTAGAGGCCTTAAGGCGCGCGGTCGCGGGGAAGAAGCTGTTGGAAGAACTTAGCAAAACGCATATTTCACTGCAATAGCGTTCACAATAGAATCAGATACAGGAAGGATGTTGACGGACATGGACGAAAACACAAGAGCGAAATTTGACGAGAAGCTGAAAGGCCTCCTGGCAATGGCAAAGAAGAAAAAGAATGTGCTGGAGTATCAGGAGATCAGCGATTACTTCGCGGAGCTGCATCTGGAAGAAGAACAGTTCGACGAAATATTGGAAACGCTGGAAAAGAACAATATAGATGTGCTGCGCATCACGGAAGAGGATGATATTCCTGACGAAGAGATCCTTCTGGCCGAGGAAGATGTGGATGTGGAAAATCTGGATCTCACGATTCCGGATGGCGTCAGCATAGAGGATCCGGTCCGTATGTATCTGAAGGAGATCGGAAAAGTACCGCTGCTTTCGGCCGAGGAAGAGATCGACCTGGCCAAGCGGATGGAAATGGGGGATGAGAGCGCCAAAAAGCGCCTGGCCGAGGCCAACCTGCGTCTGGTGGTCAGCATCGCGAAGCGTTATGTGGGACGCGGCATGCTGTTCCTGGACCTGATTCAGGAGGGGAATCTGGGGCTGATCAAGGCTGTGGAAAAGTTCGATTACCGAAAAGGCTATAAGTTCTCTACCTACGCGACCTGGTGGATCCGCCAGGCCATCACCCGCGCCATCGCGGACCAGGCCAGGACGATCCGCATTCCGGTGCACATGGTGGAGACCATCAATAAACTGATCCGTGTCAGCAGACAGCTTCTGCAGGAGCTGGGCCGCGAACCTACCCCGGAGGAGATCTCCGAGGAGATGAAGATGCCGGTGGACCGGGTGCGCGAGATCCTGAAGATCTCACAGGAGCCGGTATCCCTGGAGACCCCCATCGGCGAGGAGGAGGACAGCCACCTGGGCGACTTCATACAGGACGACAATGTGCCGGTTCCCGCTGACGCTGCCGCCTTCACCCTGCTGAAGGAACAGCTGGTGGAGGTGCTGGGCACCCTCACCGAACGGGAGCAGAAGGTGCTCCGCCTGCGCTTTGGCCTGGACGACGGCCGCGCCAGGACGCTGGAGGAGGTTGGAAAGGAATTCTCCGTCACCCGCGAACGCATCCGCCAGATCGAGGCGAAAGCGCTCCGCAAGCTCCGCCACCCCAGCCGCAGCCGCAAACTGAAGGACTACCTGGATTAACAGCGAGGAAGAAAAAAAGGAACTCAGACGAGTCATGCTTGCATGAACTCGTCTGAGTTCCTTTTTTTCTGACGAGCGTCCTCCATGAGCGAAGGGCCGCAGGCCCGGAGCGAATGGAGGCCCCGCGCGTAAAGCGCGGGGGTTAATCCATTCGTGGTGGGAAGCCAACAAACCATGCTTGCATGAACTCGTCTGAGTTCCTTTTTTTCTGACGAGCGTCCTCCATGAGCGCAGGGCCGCAGGCCCGGAGCGAATGGAGGCCCCGCGCGTCAGCGCGGGGGTTA
>CANQTI010000059.1 GCA_947626725.1 uncultured Eisenbergiella sp. | reverse complement strand
AACAGAATACAAGGAAGAATCATCATAACTGCTCCAGGCCCTAGAATTATTCTCCTCTTCCCATGGAACAGTACCACCCATCAAAAAAACCTGTCGTGAAAATTCGTTGAATCGGATTTTTCCAGCAAACCGAGAGTCATTATCCAAAACAATTTCATGGTTGCGTACTGTCTGCAAAACCCGTCTGTTTTTTTCGTTTCCGTTTTTGTCGTACTCGATTTTAAAAGCAAGCTGCCGCCATACATCCTCATTCAAGGAATCCTCGGCATCCTTGTTGCCTACAATCTGCAAACTCCCGCTCTCATGGCGAAATGCGCTTTTTAATATAGCGTTGACTTCCCGCTCCGACAAAACAGGGGAACATTTTTCCTGATTTTCGGCCTCAACAGCGGCTCGAATTGATTTTTCAGCTAGTCCCTTCGCCCGAAGGCTGCAGGCCAGCCGGAACAACGTGGCGTTTCTTTGCCCCTCTGGTATCAGTTCCGGAGAAGTGAAGCCCTCTCTCTGCTCCAGTTCTTTCCGGCTCCCCTGCAGGAAGCGTTCGACTTTTTCATCAGCTTGCGCAATAGGAAAATCCTCAGGGGGCTGTTCCCATTCATAAGAACGCCCGTTTGGATGAACACTCGGCGGGACAATGATATATCCGCCATTTGTTCTAATGTCAATTCCCTCGCAGAATCCGACTGCGTTTTTATAGTCCTTATTCGTCCGATAGATGTAATGATATCCACCCCGTCCGGTTATCGAGATGATTGTTTCCGGCAGTTCTCCGTTTTCCCGCTCCCAATTTCTCAACACATGATATCCATTTATATCCCTGTCCTCGTCCACGTCCAGATCAATCGCTATAAGGCCGCCTGATTTGCTCCCCATAGCCATGCCTATATTCGCATCTGGCCAGCGGCTCCACCATTTTACGATTTGCTCTTTATTGGTAGTAGCGTCAAGGCATCCGTGAGCTGTCAAAGGCGTTTTCCCTTTTGGCTTTACAGGGAATACCGCCATATTCATTCCTGCGTATTGCAAAGCAGCTTTCAAAAAAATATTCTCTTGTTTCCATTCAGGCATCAGCGGTCATCCCCCCCCACGCGAAAGATCCACTTTTCGCATCGGCATTGTCCATACGGCTTTGCGTGTACCGCACAAAAGAGGCGTTGTCAGAATGATCTGTCTGTTGTCGCCCCCATATCTCGTATTCATCCGGCATCTGCGCACCTAAAAGTACACCGGTTTCTTCGTAAAACTTTCGCGGGCTAATCAAGTAGAGAAAATGAGCGCTCCCCGGCTTGCGTATCGCCTGCCCCCACGAGACTGCACCCGTCTGCAACAAAACCCGAACCGTTTGCACATCTAGACCGAGCGCCTGCGCAGTCTCCTTGACGGAAAGATTTGCCCGTGAAAAATTAATAGAATATTGCAAAAAATCCACCCTCTTTCCTTTTGGTTAGCGGCTGACCATATATGGTTAGCTAGCTTTTTAATTTTCAGCCATTTTCCGCTTGCTTTTTCTGTTTACAACAAGTATAATCAAGCCATACGTATTTGTAAATAATCGTGATCAACCATTTATTTTTATGAAAGGAGATTTTGTTTTATATGGAATACAATATGGAGCTTATAGGTGACAGGATACGCGCAGAGCGAAAGAAAAGAGGATGGAATCAAGATGACTTAATCGAAAAACTTTCACAGACTAAAATGCGGGTTAAGATTGGCAGAAACTCAATATCTAAAATTGAATCTCCCTCAAAGCATGATTTGAGCTGTTTTCGTCTTGATTTGCTCATTGCCTTATCGGAATTATTTGATTGTGAGATAGGATACCTGCTTGGAGAATATGATTGTACAACCGGTAGAAATACTGATGTAAAAGAAGAAACTGGTCTAAACGAATCTTCCATAGGCACCCTGAAAGCAATTTGCAAATACTGGGATGGAGATTTGATAAATGTTGTTAATTATATACTGCAAAATACCTATGCATTTATTGACTTTCTAAGAAATCTATCCTTATATATGCATAATGAATATACCACCCCTCTTTTTTATGATCCACAAACAGGGAAGTTTGTAGACTGTTCATATCATACGGCAACTGGCGATGGCATCACATTTGGAAAACAAGAAATAATCGACAATAAAGGAACGCTAGGATGGAGGGTAAAAGGTGTATCAACGAATATCTTAGAATCTCACGCTATATTGCAATTATTAAACATTATTTATGAATGGAAAAAAAATTATAATCTGAAAGAAGGTGCTAAAAATTGAAAAATCCTAATGGATTTGGAACAGTCTATAAATTGCCCGGCCGCCGCCGCAAGCCGTTCAGGGCCGCAATAACCGTATCATGGACATATGACAATGAAACTGGAAAGGTTAAACAGGTTAGAAAAACAATAGGATATTACGAGACGCGCAGCGATGCCCTGCAAGCCCTAGTCCTTTACAATCAAAATCCGTTTAATATCGATGCCGCAAACATCACTTTTGAAGAAGTCTTTGAACGCTGGAGTGATGAGCATTTTCCGACTATTTCAGATTCTAATGTTAAAGGATATCGAGCCGCCTACCTATTATGTCGGCCGATCGCCAATAAACGTTTCGTCGATGTAAAACTAGATGATTTGCAGTATATAGCAGATCACTCAGGAAAAAATATGCCTACTCTACGCAAGTTCAAGGCGTTGCTTAGCCTTATGTACAAGTATGCAATAATTCACGATCTTGCCCCGGAAGAAGCGAATAAAGTTAAGTATATAAACATCAAGAAAGCCGGAAACCCAAATGCCTACAACCGCAAGCCATTCAGCACAAAAGAAATTGAAAAAATCTGGAAATGGCATGAAACAAATATTTACTTCACCGTCATATTGATCTTGATATATTCCGGCGTTAGAATTGGTGAATTACTTGACCTAAAAAAAGAAAATGTAAATTTGTCCGAGCATTGGTTTGACGTGACTGCTTCTAAAACTCAATCCGGTATCCGTAAAGTACCGATTGCAGACAAAATATTGCCATTCTTTGAATATTGGTACAATCTCAATGATTGCGAATACTTAATTAGTACACCGGCCGGCAAACATTTTGAATGGCGCAATTACTATGATAGTTACTGGAATCCATTAATAGAGCAAGTCGGTATGAAGCACCGCCCTCACGATTGTCGCCATACTTGCGTATCATTGCTTTCGGAAGCTGGCGTCGATGAACGCATGGTAAAAAAAATCGTTGGTCATAAAGGGCAGGGCGTGACCCAACAAGTCTACACGCATTTTGAAATCAGCGCATTGCTAGAGGCTATAAACAAAATATAATCGTTCGTTACAAAAAAAGGGCCGATCGCAAGGTTATCAAGCGAATCGGCCCTTAAATCTAATTAGTTAAAAATTAATTCATGGATGTATTCTTCCAATTCTTCTTCCGCATCCTCTATGGCTTCCGTGTCCATTGCAAACTCGTCATCAATCTTTATGCGTCTTAACAATTATCCGGCGAAGCTCTGCCGTCTTGTCGCAATGAATAACACGGTTTCCTGTAACGTCATTTATATAACCTTGCTTTAAAATGACTGTATAATGCTTATTCATGCCGTTTACTTCCTCCACGTCCATGCTTTCAATCATCTCCCTATACTTCTGCGCAACCTGCCATTTGTCCAACAATCTTGTCTGTTCTTCAGATAGTTCATCTTGATGCTTCAAAACCCGGCTATCGCCGCTCAGATCAACAGAGATCAGGCGAAACAAGTAATCATTTACAGAAACACCATTACAATAACAAGCTGCCTTTATACGCTCCTTCTGTCCTTTTGGCAATATAAGATTAATTCTGTCATAATGCTTTTTTATAAACTGATTTTTATATGCTGTCCTGCTCATAAAACCGCCCCTTTCCTTTAATGAGACAATTATATAAAAGTCTTGCGCAAGATACAATAGCATATTAATCGTTTTTGTGTGCTTCTTGTGCGCTATCCGTGCGCTACCTAAAAAAAATTACCACAATTTATTTCAGCTAAAGCAAACGCCGATATAAAAGAAACCCTTGAAAGCACTGTATTTTCAAGGGTTTCAGGATTTTTGATATTTGGTTTTGAACTACCGCTTGGAGAACTGCGGCGCGCGGCGGGCCGCTTTGAGACCGTACTTCTTTCTCTCCTTCATACGGGGATCGCGGGTCAGATAACCGGCCTTCTTCAGGATGGGCCTGTAATCGGCATCCGCTTCCAGGAGCGCTCTCGCGATGCCGTGGCGGATCGCACCGGCCTGACCGGTATAGCCGCCGCCTTTCACATTCACCAGCACATCGAACTTATCCACGGTATCGGTTGCCACAAGAGGCTGGCGAACGATCACCTTCAGGGTCTCGAGGCCGAAGTAATCGTCAATGTTTCTTTTATTCACGGTAACATTGCCGCTGCCGGGCATAAGATATACTCTGGCGATGGAGCTCTTTCTTCTTCCTGTTCCGTAATATCTTGCTGTATTAGCCATTTCTCTGTATCCTCCTTCTCGATTCCCTCAGATCAAAGCGTCAGAACTTCAGGCTTCTGCGCCGCGTGCTTGTGCTCGGGGCCTGCATACACATGAAGCTTGGTGAACATCTGTCTTCCTAAGGGTCCCTTGGGAAGCATGCCCTTGACCGCAAGCTCGATGACCTGCTCGGGCTTCTTTGCCAGTTTCTCCTTCAGGGTGGTCTCTCTCATGCCGCCCACATAATCGGAATGATGATAATATATCTTCTGATTCAGCTTCTTGCCGGTCACCTGGATCTTCTCGGCGTTGATCACGATCACATAATCGCCGGTGTCCACATGAGGGGTGAAAACAGGCTTATTCTTGCCTCTGAGAATCTTGGCCACCTCGGATGCCAAACGGCCGAGCGTCTGGCCCTGTGCGTCTATCACATACCATTTTCTATCGATTTCAGCCGGATTAGCCATAAATGTTTTCATTGTGTACCTCCATACAGGTTGCATGTCAAAATCGGTATGCACGCCCGTCCCGGGATTTGAACGGATATGCACTTCAACGAATGCGCAGGCCCTTCGGCCAACGCGGTCTGTCCAAATATGGCGCGTCCCTGAAAACATTCCTCCGGGGCAGGTGAAATATTTCAAGCGCCGCCACACTTTCCAATTATATTATACGCATCCGCGCGTGTCAATCATTTTTTCGCATAAAAGCAGACTTTTTCCGCCGATCCGCGGCAACAGCCGGGCCGCCAGAAGGGCTCCAGACAGCCGGAAAGGGCCGCCGTCCGTGCGCATTCCATTTTCCCGGACCGTTAGAAAAACGCCGGTGCTTAATGAAGCGAGCCCTTCGGGCGAAGCTGAATTTAGCACCGCTGCGTTTTTCTCGAGCGCGAGCGTGTCCGGAAAAGGAATGCGCACGGGCGGCGGCCCTTTCCGGCTGTCTGGAGCCCTTCTGGCGGCCCGGCTGCTGCCGCGGTCACCGTATGTGATCCTTCAGGTTTTCGTCCTCATAATCGAAAATGCACTTCTCGTAGGCGTTGATGATGTGCGTCTGCCCGTACTGATCGTACCGCTTGTGCTGCCGTCCGTAGGTCATGTGCACGTGCCCGTGGATGAAAAAACGGGGATGATACTTGTCCATC
Source organism: uncultured Eisenbergiella sp. (assembly GCA_947626725.1). GTDB lineage: Bacteria > Bacillota > Clostridia > Lachnospirales > Lachnospiraceae > Gallintestinimicrobium. The sequence continues at coordinate 4,193 of CANQTI010000059.1, read as the reverse complement.
AGGGTCCGGAATACCCGAAAGCCCTGATGGGGCAGATCCCGTCCGTCGTTCAGCTGAAAAGCGGGCGCATGAGTGAGCAGGATATCGAACCCCCGGTAGTACAACAGTTTGAAAAATAAACGTCGCACCCGCTTCGCCATTTCGCGCTCCGTAAACTGGTTCCCGCCCGGACGGTAGCGCATGGAACCGCCCAGTCCCAGAATGCGGATCCCATCGTGCACATAGATATCGTCGTCGATACAGATACAGCCGTCCGGAGGAATTTGTTCATACTTGTCGTCATGGTTCCCGCAGACATAGAGCACCGGCGCATGGGCGAAGGTGGCGATAAAGGAGAGATACCGGGGATCCAAATCTCCGCTGGAGAGGATCAGATCAATGCCGTCGAACATCCCCGGTTCATAATAATCCCAAAAGAGCTTGGATTCCTCGTCACCAATCGCCAGAATTTTCATAGAGCGCCGTTCTCCAGTCAGTTTTTATCGTCAATTCCCTGCAGATCCACCACCGGCTTCGCCTTGTCGATCAATTCCTCCGGCTCCGGGATCGAGCCGATCACATTTTCCGCCAGCCAGTCCATCTCGATGATCTCTTCCGGGCTCAGTACCCTGTTCGCGTCCATCTGTACGACACCCTTCTGCGAATACAGCACGCCGGAAAAAGGCTCAAAGTCATCCCGGCAGATCGTGTTCTTCAGAAGGTCGATCAGACGCACGGTCCCGATGGGCAGGTTATGCGAGCAGAAAACATCCACGATGCCTGCGGACATGCCCCACCAGTAATTCAGGCCCTTCGTTTCCGTGGAAGCGTTGTCAAACTTCCATGTGCCGTCCATGATATTGCGGATCATCTTTTCGTAGAACTTGCCCCAGTGCCAGACAGGCATCGCCAGGTTCACGGGCATGGTATCCGACGGCCGATACAGTCCGAAACGACGCGCTCCCTGCCCCGGCGCCAGCATATCCTGTCCGGAAATGACCGTAACCTCATTGCGCCGGAAAGTCTCTTCCGGATCATGGTCCCGCAGCGTGGACCATTCCAGATAGACCTTCGCCCGGGGATTCACCATTTTGGCGCCCAGCGCAAAGGCGTTGATGCTGGCTATGGCACCGAAGATCGGATAATCGGCCAGATATCCCAGACGGCCGTTCTCGGACATGGCACCCGCAATGGCACCCATCAGGAATTTCGCCTCATACATCCGCGCATAATAGGTACGCACGCGGCGGTGGGACGTATTCAGCGAACAGTTCAGAATTTTTACCTCCGGATGATCAATGGCGGCGCGAAGACTGGCCATCAGCAGCGTCGGCGCAGTGGTGAAAATCAGGTTGTTGCCGTCCGCAATGGCCTTTTCCAGCACGCTGTCCGCGTTCTCCTCCGTCACGTTCTCATAGCAGGTCGTGCTGATCTGCTCCTCAAAAGTCTCCTGCAGATGCAGGCGTCCCAATTCATGGGCATAGGTCCAGTCGGAAGTCTCCGCCGTGCGCTCGTGGAGAAAAGCCACGTTCACCTTCTCAGCGCTGGCCGGGATCAGCCGCGCGAAAATGTTCTTCTTCACCGCACTGCCTTCCGCAGGCGACATCTGCAGCTCCAGCGGGTCGTCGGTGGTCAGCAGCTTGAACTCTTCCCAGCTTTTCTGCATCTTTTCCCGAATCTCCGCTGTAGTCATATTTGACAGCGTCTTGTAATCATAAATCCCGATGAAAAAAAGAAACGCATCGCCAGGCGTGATGGACAGTTTTTTCCCGCCCTGCGCCTCGAACTCGATCAGAAAACGGGAGTATGTGCCGCTGAACTCGATCCGATCGTCATCGGTCCAGACCTCGTCAGGCCGTTTCCCCACCAGCTTCTGCAGTCTCTCAAAGCTGTTTTCATGGGAAAACCAGATATAATTGATCCTGGACAGATTGTAAAATTCCATGAACGCATAGTATGTGCGGGTCTCCCTGTCGTCAGACCAGGGGGGCACGATCCGCGTGACCATGCCGGGAATGGATACGGCGCCGAAATATTTGAGGACGCTGACCCGTTTGTTCCCCTCCTCCACATAAAATTTGTTCATGAATTCATAGGCCTTGATCGGGTCCCGAATTCCCTCCTTCATATGCGATCCGCACAGAGAACACCATTTATACGCGAATTCCGTCCCCGGCTCCAGCAGCGGATAAAAGCCTTTGCTGAACGCCGCGCTCCGCCCTGCAGTCTTAGTTCCCGCGATCTGGTCAATGGGGATCTGGACCAGGCCCAGCGAAATTTCCCTCGTCGCCGAAATCTTCTTTTCCTTCAATATATCATCCAGCGCCTCCATGGGTTCATCTTCCCGCTTGCCCATGCGCCATGCTTTTTCATAGGCCGATACGGCCTCCGGTGTAACTGCCATATATCAGTTCCCTCCGCTTTTCTGAAATTTAATTAATACTAGCACGGGGTCCGGGGAAAGTCAACCGGACCTGTCAGGGAAAAACAGCTTGCTGCGGACAACGCCGTCTGTCGGCCAAAATGGCCTGCTGCGGACAAAACCGATCCGACAGATCAGCGCGGCTCCTCCTGCAGAAACCGATAGTCCGCCAGCGTCAGACCCCGGGCGGGGGCCGTGGGGCCGGCCGCCTTCCGGTCCCGCGCCTCCAGAATCTTTGCCACGCTTTCCGGCGGGTATTTTCCGTTCCCCACTTCCAGCAGCGTTCCCACAATGATGCGGACCATATTGTATAAAAAACCGTTTCCAGAGATCCGTATACGAATCAGGGGGCCCTCCTGTTCCACCGTCAGCTCCGTGACCGTGCGCACCGTGCTCTCCGCTTGGGTGTGGATGCTGCAGAAGCTTTTGAAATCGTGCTCTCCCACAAGATATGCGGCGGCCTGCTGCATTTTGCCGACGTCTGGATGCGAATAAGTGAAATGCGCATACAGCCGGTTCAGCGGGTCCGGAAATTCGTCATCATAGATCAGGTATTCATAGGTCTTTATGCTCCGGCAGCGTCTGGGATGCCAGCCTGGGGCCACCTCCTCAGACCGCCGCACCCGAATATCCTCCGGCAGCCGCTGATTCAGGGCATAGGCAAATTTGGAAGCGTCCATCCGCATCCCCGTGTCAAAAACGGCATAATTGCAGCGCGCATGTACGCCCGCATCCGTGCGGCTGGCACCGATCACCTCCGTCTTCTCCCCGGTCAGCGAAAAAAGCGCCCGATTCAGCGTTTCCTCAATGGTGACACCGTTGGGCTGGTACTGCCAGCCGTTGTACGCCGTGCCGTCGTAGGCCACCATCAAGCGGATGCGTCGCCGCACACTGCCTGCGGTCTCCGGCGCAGATACGTCCCTCGCAGATCCCGTCACAACCCCACCGCCTGCAGTCTCCGGCGCAGATACGTCCCTTGCGGCCTTCGGCGCAGCCGCACTGCCCGCGGTCTCCGGCGCAGATACGTCCCTTGCAGATCCCGTCACAGCCCCACCGCCCGCGGTCCCTGTTCGCTGTTCTGCTGTCATATCGGCAAGATCCTCCCTATCACGATAACGGCCGCAAAATAAAGAAGAAGCACCGCATAAGCCATGTAGTCACGGCGCTGATAGACCAACGGCTTCATTTTCGTCCGTCCTTCTCCTCCCCGGTAGCAGCGCGCCTCCATGGCCAGCGCCAGATCGTTCGCCCGCCGGAACGCGGCAATAAAAAGCGGCACCAGAAGGGGCACCATGGCCTTCGCTCTCTGGATCAGGTTCCCGCTCTCAAAATCCGCGCCTCTGGCGATCTGCGCCTTCATGATCTTATCCGTTTCTTCCATTAAAATAGGAATAAAACGCAGGGCAATGGACATCATCATCGCGACCTCATGCACCGGTACTCTCAGTTTTTTCAGCGGCTTCATCAGGCTTTCCAGCCCATCCGTCAAATGGTTCGGCGTTGTGGTCAGCGTCATCAGAGAAGAGCCAACGATCAGCAGGACCAGACGGACCGCGATCTGCACGGCCATCCGGATTCCCTCCTTCGTGACCGTCAGCTTCCAGAAGCGAACCACCGGCGTCCCGGGCGTGAGAAAAAGATTGAATATCAGGGCGAACAGCAAGAGGAACAAAATTGCCCGCATTCCCTTGACCATGTAACGAAACGGTACATGGGAAAGGCGGATACAGACCGCCAGAAAGGCCGCCGCCATTACATATCCCCACGGATTGTTCACAAGGAAAAGGGAAAT
>CANQTI010000058.1 GCA_947626725.1 uncultured Eisenbergiella sp. | reverse complement strand
TCCCCCTTCGGCTTCAGGATCGCCTCGAAGGCCCACGGATCAAAATCCGGATCCCTCTCCATCACCATCAGGGGCTCATAAGCGTAAAATTCGAAATCGACGACCTTATAGAGGTACCCCCTTCTGTCCAGCCCATGGTTTTCCAGGTAATCCTTATTCATCTGCTCCAGCCGGGTATAGAGCCCGTAATCCTCGAATTCCCCGCTGCCGCCCTCGGTCTCGTCCTTCACATACAGATGCACGAACTGGGTGCGGATCGCCGTCATCTGAGGCACCGGCTGGATCAGATCAAACACCAGCTTGTTGCGGAAGCGCAGATCATCATCCATATACTTGTTCAGGGGCAGCGTCTGCATATCCCTGTAGGTACCCTTCCCATCCTTGATGCGGACCTTATAGCTCTTCTGCGGGTTCCGGGAAGAGGTCTGTCCCCGGACGCATACGGTTGCGTTCGGGATCGTCTCCCCATAACCGAACTCTCCCTCGAGGGGCCCGTTTTCATCTCCTACCTGCAGGATCGCTTCGCAGGCGTATCGGTCAATGTTGCGCTCGGAGTAATAATAGGTATCATAGGTGTTGACCTCTGTCCACGTATGATCGGTACTGTCCTCGGCATTGCCGGAACGCACCGTCAGGTACATCGTCACCATCTGATCCCGTTCCGAACGCTCGGAATAGATTCGCTTATCCTCCCGCAGGCGGGTGTCGGCAGCGGCATCGGTCTTTTCCACCACATCGCCCTCCCGGGGGGCAGACACAGTTTCCGGCTCCGCCATCTCCGAGCTGTTCCAGCGATCCAGGCTTTTGTTCCGGTAAACCGCAAACACGCTGACGCAGATCCCGACCGCCAGGGCAATCCCCAGGAGCAGGGCCGGAGCAAACGCATTTTTCCGCCTCACCCTCACCGGCTTTTTCCTCATCGTTTTCCCTCCGCATCCCGCCAAAGCTGCCCGGCATCCTCCAGATCCTGTTCCAGTTTCTCCATTCGTTTCGCCCGACGCTTATCCGCGGTACGATCCAGCTTCGTCTGACGCTTCGCTTCCAGCCGCTCCTGGCGGGCGTCCAGCCTGTCGGCGATCGCTACGAACGGACCATGAACCAGGCCTGGTACCACCGCCTGCCTGCAAAGCAGAAAATATGGCAGGCGCCGGATATACCATTCCAGGCGGAGCCAGACGATCAGATAGAAACACAGGCTTCCGGCCACGAAGCCAAGGCCGTAAAAATTCGTCGGCACACGCAGGATGGAATAAATCGTAGCCGCCACGCTGACCGCTGCGAAGGCAAAGGACCCCAGCAGCGCCCCGGTATAATCCTCGAAATACAGCAGGAGCAGCATGAGGGAATTGCTGATGGCATAGATACCGTATCCTGCGCACAGGAAACGGAAAATACTGACGGCCAAATCGCTGAAGCCAAGATCCGTCCGCTGCATCAGGAACGTGCCGATGACTACGAACAGGACCGTACTCATGAACTGCTTATATCCGGCATACACCATCTCCTGGCGGAGAACACTGACCATCTCCCTGCCGCCCTGTTCAATGTCCTGAATAGAACCGTTATCATTGAACAGACTGTAATAGTTTCGGTACTTCGGATAAAACCGGACCTCCACGGAGGTCACGAAATTGATGGTCGTGATCAGGATCGAGAAAAATGCCAGCAGCGCCGGAACGTCATGCTCCGGAGCGCCGTAAAACAGCCCCTCCACCTGCACCCTGAGCGGCCCGAAATACATGATGACCAAATGTGCGAACAGGCCGATATTCACAAAACCGCCGGTCAGGGCCAGGCTGCGGAATTTGTCAAACCAGCGCAGCCAGTCGAACTTGCTCCCGCCGGTGTTCGGAAAATAGTCCAAAAGCAGCTTATAATACCACGTCATCAGGATGCCGTAGGCTGCGATGACGCACAGCAGCAGGCTGGCAACGCCCGCCAACCCCAGGATCACCAGGATCAGCGCCAGAATGAACCCGATCATCAGAGAGATCGCGAAAGCCAGCACAATGCCGGCATAATCCTTGAGCGCGGTCAGGTAGATCATCTCCGTCCACACGACCATCAGGACAAGGGAAAAGCACAAGCACTCGAGCTGATAAAGCAGCCGGATGCCCGAAAAGTGCAGAAAGATGCCGTAGCTCACCGCTCCGACGACGAGCATGATGGACAGACCGCCGTAGAAGGACGGCATAATGGTCTTCGGTTTTTCCTCATAGAGCATGTCGGAGGTATAACGTGTCAGGATCATATTGAACCAGCTGCTCACCGTCAGAGACCAGAGCAGACTGTATGTGATCATACAGTTCATCAGTTCACGATCATGGGCGGAAACGCCCGCCAGCCGTGAAATCAGCTGCATGCCCAACAGAAGGATCACGCCCAGGATCATCGGACCTGCACAGACAATGCCCGCATAGCCGTACGCACGGCACAGCGGCAAAACGCCTTTCTGCGAAAACAGCCGTTTTAAGCTGAACCCAATGCCCGCCATTTTGCAAACACCTCCTCATACGCGTCCAGATAGTTTTGGATCATATCCCCATGCAGGTAATACTTCCGTACTCTCTCCTTTCCGATCTGTCCCATTTGAAACCGCTCTTCGGGATGGGTGCACAGGTACTCCATCGCGCCCGCGATCGCTTCCCGATGCATCGGCGGAACACACAGCCCCGCTCGCCCCAGAGTATCTCCGGTCATGCCGCCGATCAGCTCCTTGCAGCAGCCGACATCCGTCGTCACACACGGCCGTCCGGCGGCGAAGGACTCCAACACAGACAAAGGCTGCCCTTCGGACAGGCTGGTCAGTATCGTAAAATCGAACTCCTGCATCTTCTCCAGCACGTTCACCGTTCCGGGAAACTCCACATCCTGAAGCTTCAGCTGTGCGGCGAGGTCATAGCATTCTTTGGCATATTCTTCGTCATCTTCCGGGCCGCACACGTGCAGCCTTACATTCGGCACCCGCCGTTTCAGTTCGGCAAATGCGTAAAGCAGCGTCTTCACATCCTTGATCGGCGCAATGCGCAGAACCGCACCGATATCCGTCCAGCCATCCGGTTTCTTATACGGAATACTGCAGAACCGATCGTAATGCACGCCGTTCACGATATACCGGCACTTATCAGCCCCGCAGCCCATGCTGACCTGCAGCTGGGACGCCCGTTCAAACAGGCTGGTCACCATCAGGGCCTTGTCATAGGCTCCCATGGAAAGCATATAAAAGAAACGCACCCACATGCGCTTGAATGCCGGCACCACCCACTTGGCGCGGATGATCTCCTCCTCCCGTTCCCGGGTATAGATCCCGTGTTCCGTGACCAGAAAAGGCGCCCTGTACACATAAGCTCCAAGCCTTGCCAGAATGCCGGCATAGCCGGTGGCGATGGCATGGTAAACATCCGCTTTCGGAACCTCGGACTGAATCGCATAGAGCACCGGCAGCATCATGGAGCGCACGGTGTGGAACAGATCCGAAAATGCCGTATAGGGATAATCCTCCCGGCAGATATTCGTGAGGATCTCCAGAAAATCCTCACTCATCAGAAACGCGATCGGGGAAACATGATTGTCATGGTAAATATGAAACAGCGTATCCCAGTTCGGATTGCCGCACTCAATGAGCGCCCGCAGCTGCGCGGTCTCTTCATCGCTGAACTTGTAGCGCTTCTTATGGAACGCCATCGTCAGAGCATCGTTCAGGAAAATCTCCTTCACTTCTGCCACATTCTCCGGGAGCTCATACTTGAATTTCCCGCGGTCCCTGGAATTGGCCCCGATAGTCCACAGCACAAACTCGTGCTGCGGCATCGCCTGTATGTACTGGTGCATCCAGGAGGACACGCCGCCCGTGACGTAAGGATAACACCCCTCCAGTATGACACAAATCCGCATAAGCCGTTCCTCCTACTGCTCCAGATCTATCGTCACCCGTTCCCCCTCTGCCTTCGGCAGATAGAGTCCTTCCGCCTGCTCTTCCAATATCCCGCCGGCCGGGCCGCTGCCCAGATCGAATTTCAAAATTTCATGGCCCACCAGGGCGATCAGAAGCACCGCGAACGCTGCGAACAGGACGATAACGCCCCAGTAAATCAGACCATGCTGTTTGATTCTCATAATCTGGTCCTCTGCTTCCTCACTTCATCCCGATCACGATCCGATCGCTCTTTGCTTCCAGCAGGTACAGTCCCTCCTGAAGCTTCGTCAGCTGGCCTCCCTGAACCTGGCCGGCCGTATACCCGTTCAGTCGGACCAGGAGCCATGCCTCATCCACAAGACCGCCGAGTTTCAGCGTCAGCGCATCCTTCGACACGGTCTGCTCCACCTGAAGACTGCAGTAGCGCTGCGTGGCGCCGGCCAGCTCCGTCCCCGTCAGATCCCGGATATCCGGCGCTGCACTCGTCAGCCAGTCCATATAGCTGTTCAGGCGTCGGCTCATCTCCGCCCATCCCAGATCCGCGCCCCGGTCCTCATCCAGCACATCATCCGGGTGCTGGAAATGGGTATTCACGAACCGGTAATTCAGCTCCAGCAGAGCGGACAAGTATGCGAACTCCGGCAAAATATAGCCGGAAATGATGCGAGGCGTCTCAATGATGCCGTCCTCGGCGATCTCAAACTCCTGATCATAGCAGACACCGTCCGCCAAATAGGTGCTTGCGATCGCCTTGATCTGAGGGAACTGCTCGTGCAGCATTCTGCGTCCTTCCGGCGACAGAATATTGGACGGCGGCACATACACCTGAAATTTTTCGCCCGGATAGAGCGAAGCGCAAAACCGGTTCAGCTCCTGCAGGCTGGCAGACATGGCGCTCATGCTGACCCACGGGGTGTACTCATCATATTCCCCTCGATAATCAAAATTTGACAGCACCAGCGGCATGTGGTTATAACCGTGGAAACCGATCTCGCCGCCCATCTGCAGCAGGCTGCGGCCAAAATACTGATACCGGTTCAGTTCATGATTCGCCGGCAGGGGCTCGCTGACATCATCCGAATACTGCTCGATGACCAGTCCGGTATAACGGTAGCCGTGTTCCTTGGCCATCTCCTGAATATCCGTCCACCAGATCTGACTCATAAAATCCCGGACCGACATTCCATAATCTGCCGTCACATGCTGGTCATCGCCTTGGGGCACCGGAGCGGGAAAATCGTCGATATAAAACGTCGATCCGTTGATGACCGGCCATGCAAACGCGTCTCCCAGAAGGCTGAACGCCGACAAATAAAATCCCCGGTAAATTTTGTCTGTGAAATCCAGGTTCGACACTACCACAGTTCCTTCGCCCAGCGGCCTTCTCCACAGGATCGGCACCGGATCCTCTCCCGTGGACTCCACGTAGACCTCACAGTCATCATTCAGCAGCACGGAAAGGGAAGATTCATAGGGATCCGTGATGCCGTAATCCCGCAGACCGGAGCCCAGCATGAACGGATTGCAGAAATGCAGCCCCTCTACTACGCTGTAGGTACTGCCAAGGCCGGCAATCCCCAGCTGATCCAGGATCAGATCCAGATATCCGCTCTGAGAAGGCAGATCAAACAGCATCAGATTGCCGCCGGCCTCTGTCCAGTCCATGATCTCCATCACGCTTTCCCCAAGGGCATCCATCTGTTCCACGGCAAGCACAATGGTCTGATAGCCGTTCAGCTCCCGCTTTGTCAAAGGAGCGGCTTCTCTGGTCTGATACGGAACCTTCGTCTGGCTCAGCACATCGGACATCAGCGTTCTGGCCGCCCTTCCCTGCAGGTCATCCTCCCAGAGGATCAGGCATTCCGGCTTTTGTTCCGGAAGCTCTGTTGCTTCCGTCTGTTCGGCAGGCAGAAAATTCAGCGACAGAGTTTCTACTTTATAGGAAATGCTGCGCTGTACCAGGAACAATGCAAGCGTCAGCAGAATGAACAGCGCCATGACGGTCTGCATTCTCCGAAACAGCAGTTTCCTGCGCTCTTCCAGGGACATTAGTTCCCTGGTATGTTTCCTCTTTTTCATCGCACAGCCTCATCCTCCTCCCCAGCAGGCAGGGTATCCGGATGCATATCCCCATCCTCCCAGAACGCCGTCTCAGCCCGCCCGGTTGGCGTCAGATACACATTTTTTTCCCGAATGGACCGCAAAGTCCGGTCAATCCCAGCCCGATCCTTCACCTGCGCATAATACCGGATCAGATACAGATATCCCCGCTCGTCCCGAGGCCAGGACTCGAGCAGTCTCTGAATGCCGTTCCGCGCCGCATCATATTCCCGGAGCTTCAGATCCGCATCCACTTTTTTTACCAGAAGCGCCGCGGTCTCTCCCTTTTCCAACCGGCGGGCCAACAGATCACTGTAGCTTTTCAGCTGGATCAAACGGGCGTTTCCTTCCAGCAGGCCGCTGCCCAGATAGCGTTCCATCAGGGAAATGGCCTCATTCAGCGCATTGCTGTCATCCGGGTGAAGCGCCATTATACGCTCCAGCCTCTGGAACTGCAGATCGTATTCCTTCTGCAGTTCCACCAGGGCCGTGACGGCATAGTGAACAACCTCGGTATCGTCGTTCATGCGGGCGGCCTGAAGCTGGCTCACATAGTCTCCCGGATCAGCGTACATGATCTCCATCATAAGGCCGCGCCTCGTGGATACATCGTTCACCAGCAGGGCTTCCTCCAGAGGAACCACGTCAGCCAGCTGATCCTCATCCATCATGATGCTTCGATGGATCTCATCATCCACATGCAGCTTCTCCACACCCACATCCTTATACGGTTCCGCGTTGAGCCGGATTCGAATCTCCTGCACTGCCAGACACAGCATTCCCCAAACGGGGACCAGCACCACAATGGACATCGAAAGCTGACTGGCGTGCAGAACATTCAGCTTCGCCAGGAGATAAAGCAGCAGGCACAGAACCAGATGAATCAAAAGCAGAATGACTTCAATCCTCATGCGCCCACCTTCTCCACAATCTGATATCGGATACCCTTTTCCTCCAGACGCTGCCCGACGACACCGAAATTGTGCTCCGTGATCTGCGTCAGGAGCAGATACATGCATCCGTCGCTGCCCTGTCCGAGCGTGTCGCTGGCCCGAACCATACCGGTCAGATCCTCGCTGATACGCATAGGGTCTTTCTCCTCAAACCGAAGCAGCGTGTAATCTGCTGCCCCGGCCTGCCGCATCTCCTCCTGCACGGCCAGGATTTGCGCGAGCCGCTCCGCCGTCACCGCACGGGTCCCGGACACGGTCATCTGATCATGACGAAGCTGCTCATACTCCATGGCACGCAGGAACGAAGTCTGCACCAGTCCGCACAGGATCTGAAAGATATTCGTATAGTGCGTACCGTACTGCTCCGGGCTCGCCTCCCACAGCAGGACGATCATGACCACATCTCCGCCCTGGAACACACCGCAGGCATACATCGGCATATCCGGGAGCAGATCCGCGTTGCGCCACACACTGCCCCCTTTCACCGTTTCGAACATTCGGCTGTAATCCTCCAGCCGCATGGATACCGCCGACTGACGCAGCAGGCTGCCGGAGCAGGCCACCAGACGGGCAAATCGCTGCCAGGAATCCACCGTATAGATCGCCACCGTATGGTTCTCCATGATCTCTTCCATGACTTCCAGCCCCTTCAGAAATACGCTCTGCGGCAGCTCGCTGTCCAGCTTCTGAACAGCATCGAAAATCTTGCCGAAGCTGTCCTTGAAGCCGAGAATCTGACGTTTGAAGTCTCCCTTGTTCTGAATGGCGCCATGATAAACTTTCAGCAAAAACAGATATTTGCCGCGCAGCAGATCGTATTCCTTTTCCGAGAATTCGATCTGCCCCGTTGACTTATCCCGGATATAGCCGGAGATCGAGCCGGCCATCAGATATACCACGAAAGGGATCCAGTTTTCGATATTATAAAACAGCAGCGTACCGGACACACCGATGCGCGTGTACTGCACGACCAGGACAAGCCCCTCCAGGACGGAGGCCAAAAGTCCCATCCGCATGCCGTAGATCGTGCCCATGATCACGATGAACGCCAAACGCACATCCACAAAGCGGAAATAAACGGAATCCGATGTATACTGCGCAATGAATTCCGTCAGCAGAAACATCAGGATCAGTTCTATGTATTTGAATACATTGCCGCTCACCCACTGGAAAAACCGACGGAACAGACTGTCCCTTTTCTCGGTCTTGCCGGACCGGAAGGTGTCATAATATTCCCCGACATTTTCCAGCACAGAGATCAGCGGTACAAAACCGTATCTGCGGCGCAGCTGCACAGGATACTCCGGCCACTGGATATCGTCGCTTCTGTTCTCATAGCTGACCTGCAGCGTGGGCTCACATGCCTTCAGAGCATTCTCCAGCTGTCCATATGTGCACGAAAACCCGCTGACAGCAAAAAAGCTCATCGTCTCATCATCCGTTTCATCAGTGATCTGCAGCAGCAGATCCGCCAGATCCTGTGCGGACAGGAAGTCAGCGCGGGCATCGGGCGTATGGGGAAACGTTACCGGTTTCTTCTCATACATGCTGCGGAAAATCCGGCCGAGAAAATTCCCGTCATTGACCGTATCCGCCACATAAGGCAGCCAGAGCGTGATAACCTTCATCCCGGTCTTTTCCGCAACGAAACTTCCCAGGGCCTCCATCTGAGCGGCATTGAAGCTTCTGCTGTCCGGATAGTCCTTCTCCGCCAACCCTTCCGTGGAGGTATAACGGTTGGTATAATTCTGCGTGTCAATCGTGGACAGCAGCACAAATTTATCCAGACGTGCGATGCTGCTCTCGTTCAGTGCGCGTTCCAGCATCTGGACCTCTCCAAAGGTACCGTTCCCGCCATCCGCGTACCCGCTGACATACCATACAGCATTGAACGCATATACGTCGAACAGCTGCGCAAAGCTCTCCTCCATGGGCGTCGTTTCATAGACATGTATTCCACGGGACTGACCGTCATAGCCGGCCTCGCTGCCCGCAAGCACGACAATATTATCTTCCGCAATACGTTCCAGCGTCTCTTTTGCAAACAACGCAGTGTTGCCGGCAATCAATACCGTTGCCATAAGTAAACAGCATCCCTTCCTGATCTGAAGCATCCGTTTTGGGATTCCGTGCTGCGGGTCCATCAGGCCGCAGCAATAGATTCCGCGCAAACAAAAAACGCTTTGATTTTTTCATAGAAAAAATCAAAGCGAAATACTCAAATAAACCGGAATTTTATTTTTGTCGAAACCGTCCATGGGGGAAAGGAACCAGAAAAAGCCTCTTGTCTGATTCGATTTTGTCTTCTGCCAACGCTCTCGGCCAGATAAAATTCTCATTTATCCCACCTCCGGCAAGGCCGCGCCGCTGGCACTTATTCTCTTTTTCATCCTGCTTCTCTCTGCAATAACCTTTCGATACGGACAGTCTCTTCCCTTTATAGGAATGAATTATAGTATTTTTTATAAAAAAATTTCCGTACCCCTAAGAGTACGGAACCTTAATTTTCTCTATTGATAAACTGCCGCGTTTCAGTAATGATTTCTTCCATAGTAATTCGTCCCAGCTCATCCTCCATTGCCCGCTGCACCATATCCAGCTTACTATCCAGCACATTATGGATATTCCGCCCAACCGGACATTTGGGATTTGGATTTTCATGGAAATGAAACAACTCTCCTTTATCAACACACTCAACCGCCCGATAAACATCCAGCATCGTAATCTCTTTCAGCGGCCTGGCAACATTCGCTCCGCCCGTCCCCCTGGCCACCTCTATGATTCCCGCCGCTTTCAGTTGAGATAGTAAACGCCGGATCACCACCGGATTTACATTGATACTTCCCGCCAGAAAGTCGCTTGTCACCTTATAGTCATTTTTGAACGTCTCAA
>CANQTI010000057.1 GCA_947626725.1 uncultured Eisenbergiella sp. | reverse complement strand
TAATCGCTGCCCGTCTGCAGCATGGACGGCGTCGTCATCATCAGGCCCGCAAAAAAGCCCACGCCCAGCGCCACGATTGCCAAAATGGCGAACCATCTGCCGAAGCTGTTCTTGATCTCCCGCAGCGTCGTTTTTTTCATCGACGATCTCATATATCCGCTCCTTCACACCGATACCTGCCTGCTGCCCGGCCGTTGACCGTTCGCCCGCTTCCCGTCCCGCATTGCCACTGACCGTCCGTCCGGGTCGTGCTGCCGATGACCAACTGCCAGCCGTCCGGCCGCGCAGACAATGACCGACAGCCTGCCGGGACACGCGCGCCGACGGCCGGACGCCCTGCTGCCATCCTGCCGCAACGCGCCGCCGCTCACCACTCGATCTGCTCCACCGGCACGATCCGATCGTTTTTGCGCATATCCGTGATCATGCCGTTCTTCACCGTAATGATCCGGTCCGCCATGGCCGTGATGGCCTGATTGTGCGTGATGACCACCACCGTCACGCCGCTTAGGCGGCAAGTATCCTGCAAAAGCTTCAGCACCGCCTTGCCGGTATTGTAATCCAGCGCGCCCGTGGGCTCGTCGCACAAAAGCAGCTTGGGATTCTTGGCCAGCGCCCGGGCGATGGCCACCCGCTGCTGCTCGCCGCCGGAAAGCTGGGCCGGGAAATTGTTGGCCCTCTCCTCCAGCCCCACCTTTTTCAGCACCTCCGCCGCCGGAAGCGGATCCCTGCAGATCTGGGAAGCCAGCTCCACGTTTTCCAGCGCGGTCAGGTTCTGCACCAGGTTATAAAACTGGAAAACGAAGCCAATCTCATGGCGGCGGTAGGCCGTGAGCTGCTTTTTCTTATAGGAAGAAATCTCGTCACCGTCCAGCCGCACCGTCCCTTCCGTCAGCGTATCCATGCCGCCCAGGATGTTCAGGATCGTGGTCTTGCCCGCGCCGGACGCGCCCACCACCACGCAGAACTCGCCCTTCTCGATCCGGAAGCTGACGCCCCGCAGCGCCTCGATATCCACCTCACCCATGTGATATACCTTTTTCACATTTTCAAATTCCACAAAGCTCATATATTTTCCTCCGATACTGCCGCAGAGCGTCCGTGATCTTTTTCCTGCAGCGTCCGATGCTTCCGCCCGTCCGAGGGCTTCTCCCGTCTGCGGTGATCAATGCCTTCTCCCGTAATCCTTTTCTCCTGCGGCGTCCGATGCTTCCGTCCGTCCTGGTCCGTTCCCGCCGCGCCGGACGCGCCTCTATTCCTCCATCATTGACTCCAGATAACCCCTGTCCCAAAGCAGAATCTTCAGCCTCTTCGCCGCGTCCACCGCAGGCTGGGTGAAATACTGGTTCGTCATCACCGCACCCACCATCCGATCATAATACTCTCTGCCGGCACAGGCCTCCTGCACGGCCTTCACTCCCACCGGTGCGTCATAGCGCTTGCACTGCACCGCATAGGTCACGCCGTCCTTTTCCGCCAGCACATCCACACCGAAATCGCCGCTCCCCTTTGTAACTTCCACTTCCTGAAAGCCGTGCTGCCTGAGCAGATCCGCGCAGAACCGTTCAAATTCGTGTCCTTCCATCCCGTCCAGCTCACGTCCCCGCAGACGGTCCCGCAGCCTCCTGGCGTTCCAAAATGCAAAACCGACGATCAGGAACACCGCCAGCACCGCTGCCGCGCTGCCGCCCACCAGCCAGATTTGCTGATCCATCTTCCTTCTGTCTCCTCATAAATACAGCGGAACCTGTGCCCCGCTGGCCCACTTCCGCCGCAACTCCTCCGTCTCCGCAGGATCGTCTCTCCGACATTTAAAAGGTTACAATATTCCCAAATACTTTACAATGACTTTTGCGAAAATTTCATTTACTTTTTAGAAAACACAGGTATAATGAAAAGCAGAAACCAGTCAAAAACGTGTTTTTCATGACAGGGGAATCGCTCTGAAGGGATCCCGGCCGCAGGCCGCGGGAAACTCGCCTGACGGATTTTGCCCGGCCGCAGGTATGTGTTTCATGAGCTCCCCACTGTCAGCACAAAAAGGAGGAGAAGCACCCATGGGATTTTTAACCGGCAAGACTGCCATCATCACCGGCGCCGGCCGTGCCGTCTTAAGTGACGGACGCTGCGGCTCCATCGGCTACGGCATCGCTACCGCTTATGCGAAGGAGGGCGCGAATCTGGTCATCACCGGCCGCAATGTTAAGAAGCTGGAATCCGCAAAGGAAGAGCTGGAACGGCTCTACGGCATCCAGGTCCTGATCGTACAGGCGGATGTCAACGCCGGCGCGGACAATCTGGCCGTCGTCCAGAACGTAGTCGATAAGACCATCGAGACCTTCGGACGCATCGACGTTTTGATCAACAACGCGCAGGCTTCCGCCTCCGGCGTCGCGCTGGCGGACCACACCACGGAACAGTTTGATCTGGCGATCTATTCCGGCCTGTACGCGGCATTTTATTATATGAAAGCCTGCTATCCGCATCTGAAGGAAACCAAAGGCTCCGTCATCAACTTCGCTTCCGGCGCAGGCCTGTTCGGCAACTACGGACAGTGCGCCTATGCCGCAGCCAAAGAAGGCATCCGCGGCCTGACCCGCGTGGCCGCTACCGAATGGGCCAAAGATGGCAT
The DNA here is from genome assembly GCA_947626725.1 of uncultured Eisenbergiella sp. Lineage (GTDB taxonomy): Bacteria > Bacillota > Clostridia > Lachnospirales > Lachnospiraceae > Gallintestinimicrobium. The sequence continues at coordinate 7,451 of CANQTI010000057.1, read as the reverse complement.
CAATGTCAACATCATCTGCCCGCTGGCCTGGACTTCTCAGCTGGAGCAGTTCCAGATGGCATATCCGGAGGCCTACAAGGCCAACGTGCATACGCCTCCTGCGGGACATTTCGGCGATGCTGAGCTGGAGATCGGCCGCGTCTGCGTACAGCTCGCCTCTCCCGATTTCAAGTATATGACCGGCGAGACGCTGACGCTGGAAGGCGGACTGGGACAGAGACCGTAACAGCAGATATCTCCGCCTTTAATCGGGGCTTTCCCGCCGCTGAACGGATTCGGGATTTTCCCGCTGTCAGGCGGACCGGGGCTTTTCCGCCGTCGAATAGATCCGGGACTTTTATCCTCTTCCGGATGAATCCGGAATTTCTCCCGCTGTAGGACGGACCCGGACTTTTACCCCTCAAAAACAGACGCCGTCAGGCGTGCCACCCAAAAAGGAGCAGACATCGTCTGCTCCTTTGTTGTCCATTTTCGCAGCGCCTTTTTGGGGAAAAGGCATTTTTTCTGCTTACAGGCTCGCTCCGAAATCTGTCACCATGATCTGGCCGGTCACGGCACGGGACTCATCGCTGGCGAAAAACAGAAGAATGTTTGCCACGTCCTCTGCCATGCAGGGCTGCGTGCGCAGATTGGAATGGGTCGCCATAGCGCCGAACATATCCTGATCCAGCTGATCCGCCTTCATGGAAGAAGTCATGGGCGTGACAATGGTGCCGGGGCAGACCGCGTTGCAGCGGATCCCCTGTGCCTGAAAACGCAGAGCCGTATGCTTTGTCACACCAATAATGGCCGCCTTTGAAGAAACGTAAGCAGCACCGCCGCATCCTTCATAACCTGCCACGGAGGCCACGTTCACAATGCTGGCCCCGGCTGTCATCCGGCTGCTGGCCGCGCGCATACAGCGCATGGTCCCCTTTTGATTGGTCTCCACGATGCGATCCAGATCCTCATCCGCAAAACGGTCGATAGGCTTTAAGCCCTCTTCCAGGATACCGGCATTGTTCACCAGAATATCGATCTTTCCGAACCGGTCCATCACCGCCTGCATCAGCTTCTCCGGGTCTTCCGGTTTAGAAATGTCTGTCGAAACGGCCATCACGGTACCGCCGGCCTGCTCGATCTCATCCGCCACCTGTTTCAAAGCCGCTTCCCTGCGGGCGGTAATGACCACAGAAGCCCCTTCCGCGGCGAACAGCTTCGCCGTTGCTGCGCCCACACCGGAATTTCCGCCGGTGATCACGGCCACTTTTCCTTTTAAACGATCCATAGGTTCCTCCTTCAACCGACGGATGCCTCTTTTCCGGGCATCCTTTTTTAAAGTAAAATTACTTCCCCATTATACCTGCAATCTCCCGCATTGTAAACCACTTTTCCATTCGCCGAAAAAATCCCCGAAAAAGCAGATATGTTCCAAAGATAAACAACAGCAGACCGGGAAAATCCTCGAAAAAGCCCATGCGGTCCAGGAATAAACAGCAGGCGGATTTACGCGCATGCTCACGGCATATGGCGCGCTCTTCCCGTTTCATTTCCGGTCCGAAAAACACACAATATCCATTGCATCCCGTCCCCAAAAGGGCTAATATGATATGTAGGATAAGCACATTTTTCGAATTTCCCACACCCACAGAGAAAGGAATACCCCCGATGAACGATCTGGACTACATCCTGGACTTCGCGGCCACACTGGGCCAGCGAATGCTGGGCTGCGGCGCCAATCTGGAACGCGTCAACGACACCATGAACCGCATCTGTTTAAGCTACCGGCTGACGGACATCAGCATTTTTTCGCTGAGCTCCACCATCATCCTCAGCGCTCAGACCGCGGACAACCAGTCGGCGACGCGCCACGTCATGGTTCCGCCCGCCAATAACGACATGAAGCGGATCAGCCGCTTCAATCAGCTCTCCAGGCAGGTGTGCAGCGAAACACCGCCGCCCGCCGCGCTGGACGCCATGCTGAAACAAGCGGACAGCGAGGTCAAAGACTACGCCACCGTCACCATAATCCTGGGATACCTCATCGCCATGTCCAGCATCTGCATGCTTAACGGCGGCAGCCTGCGGGACGTGATCGCGGCGGATCTGACTACGGTCGCGCTGTTTTGGATCATCCGGCTTCTGGACAAGCCGGGGCTGAACCGCATCGTGACGGATGCGCTGTGCATGTGGATCGTGGGTTCGCTGGACATCCTGCTGGTGCGGATCGGACTCGGCCAGCACCTGGCCACCATCATCATCACCAACAGCATGATGATGATCCCCGGCATTCCGTTGGTGAACGCTGTCCGCAATATCCTGTGCGGCAATGAGATGAACGGGATCCTGGAAATATTGAAGATCGTATTGGACGCCACCGCCATCGTGCTGGGGCTGGGCATCAGTATCTATATGTTCGGAGGTGGGATCACATGGTAGAAACGGTCAAACTCATCCTGCTCTCTTTTATCGCCTCCACGGGCCTGGCCATCGTATTCGGCATCGAAAAAAAATATGTGCTCCGGGCAGGCATAAGCGGCGCTCTGACGCGCTGTGTCTACCTGCTCCTGATGCAGTTCACACAGGAACGGCTGATCTACATTCTGCTGTCCACCATGGTCACCGCACTCTACGCTGAGGTCATGGCCGCCAGGGAAAAAATGCCTTCTACCGTTTTCCTTTACCCGGCCATCATCCCGCTGCTGCCCGGCAGCCTGCTCTATAACACGCTGGTAAATTTCATGCAGCGGAACACGGAGGCCATGTACGCCAATGCGCGCGACTGCATCCTCACGCTGATCGGCATGAGCGTCGGTTTCGTCCTGGTGTCCACTTTCGTCTATTATAAACGGATTTATTTTTTGGGAAAAGAATTTGTCGGCAGCCTGATCAAACGGCCGGTACGGCGGCGCTGACGTGCGCCCCGGAAAACCGGTCCTGCCCTTCTCCCGGAATGAAAAGATCAAACCATAACAGGAGGCTTCATCTATGAAATGCTTTACGTTCCAACCCGAACACACTGACGGCTGTACCGTCACGGCCTGGCTGCAGGAGGAACCGGCCGAAGGACACGTCCCCCGCGCACTTCCCGCCGTGCTCATCTGCCCCGGCGGCGCGTACGAATTCGTCTCCGCCCGGGAGGCGGAGCCCGTGGCAAAGCCCTACTTCGCAGCAGGCTGCCACGTATTTATTCTGGACTACGCCGTAGGGGAAAATGCCAGGGACTTCCGGCCGCTTCTGCAGCTTTCGGCCGCCATGCTCCATCTGCGGGCCCACGCGGAAGAATGGAGGCTGGATGCCGAAAGGATCGCCGTCTGCGGCTTTTCCGCCGGCGGACACCTGGCTGCGTCCCTGGGCACGCTTTATAAGGAAGAAAAATTCCTCGCCGCTGCCAAAAAGCTCTGGGGCCCTGACTTCCAATGCGGCAGCATCCGGCCCGACGCCATGATCCTGGGCTATCCGGTGATCCTCGCGGACGAATACGCACATACGGACTCGATTCAGAACGTCAGCGGCGCAAAAAAGGGCAGCCCGGAATATACCTGGTTCGGTTTGGACGCCCATGTGGACGCCTCGACGCCGCCCACCTATCTATGGCATACCGCTGCGGACGGGGGTGTTCCCGTGGAAAACAGCCTGCGCCTTGCAGCCGCCCTTTCTGCCGCAAAAGTTCCCTTTGAACTGCACGTTTTTCCGGAGGGAGGGCACGGCATGTCCGTCTGCACAGAGGAAGTGGGCTCCGCTGACCCGTACAACGCCCGCTGGATGGAATGGAGCATTCGGTGGCTGGAAAAAGTCTTCCATTTCCAGAAATAGGATTATGCATTGCGTTTCCGGAAACAAAGCAACGCATTCAGTCTCCGGAAACGGAATAATACACTGGGTTTCCGAAAACAGTACAACACATTCAGCTTCCAAGAACAGGATAATATACCTGTACGCTGTCCGCCTGCTGCCCGGCCCGGCCTAACTGACCGAGCCCCGTGACGCCCTCTCTGATGCCGTCGAGCGCAGGGTCGGCATAGGCAGAAAACCAGCCTTCCATACGCCGCCTAAGTTCCAGCGCCCTCGCTTCGCAGGCGGGCTGCCCGTACAGGTTGTTTTCCTCCGCAGGATCGTTTATAAGATCGTAGAGCTCATTTTTCCCATAGGGATAACGGTGCACATATTTCCATTCCGCCGTGCGGATCATCCGGACGGGTCCATATTCGTCAAACACCACCACGGCGTTCTCTCCGCGCTCCTGCGCCGCGCCCGTCAGCACCCCCGCGAAACTTCTTCCCGGCAGGAGCACTCGTTCTCCGCCGGCTTTCCATTCGATCCCCGCAAGTTCCAGCACCGTCTGAAATAAATCATAGGCACTCACCAGCTCGCGGCAGACACTCCTTTCCCGAATATGCCCCTTCCAGGAAGCCAGAAAAGGCACCTTCACCGCCGTATCATACATGTTCATGGGGAAAGTCCCGTTGCCCTTTCCCCAAATGCCGTGATGCCCCATGCTCATGCCGTTGTCCGATGTGAAGATCACCAACGTGTCCTCCAGCAGAGAAAGCTCCTCCAGCCGATCCAGGATCCGCCCGATCTGCTCATCCATAGCACTGACTGCGGCAAAATAACCGATAAGGTTCACACGTCTCGCAGCCGTCCCATACACCGGTCCGGTAGTCATATCCGGATGATCCGGCACATCTGGAACACTCTCAAACGGGCATTCCCTGTAATAGTCAATCCACTTTTTCGGATGCTGGTCCGCCTCCCAGGGTGAATGGGGCGCCGTATAGTGAATGCCCAGATAAAAAGGGCCCTCCTTCATCTCCTCCAGATACGAAAGTGCCTTATCGGTGATCAGCTCCGTCACGTATTTCCCGTGCTCCACCGTAATATCCCCGTTCTCCACCATGTCCGCATGATAATACCAGGCGCCGCCCTTCCCGATGGTATACCACCTGGAAAAACCGCATTGCGGAGAAACACTGTCTCCCAGATGCCATTTTCCGGACAGGGCGCAGATATAACCGTTTTCCGCCAAAAGCTGCGTATAGGTTGTCTGCCCTTCCAGATAGCGGATCGGTTTTTTCTCATCTATATAACCGCCGTAGGGATTTTCCCTGCCCTGGACCGCGAAGCGCTCCGCATCCAGGTTGCCGGAACGCAGCCAGTCATGCACGCCATGAGCGGAAGGAATCCGCCCGGTGAGCAGAGATGCCCTGGCCGGGGAACAGACCGGGGAGACGCAGAAAAAATTTTCAAACCGCATTCCGGCGGCCGCGATCCGATCCAGATTTGGCGTATACAATTCCTTCGTCCCGGCGCAGTGCATGGCCCATGCGCCCTGGTCGTCCGACAGGATGAAGACGATATTGGGTTTTTTGCTCATACCGATTCCTCCATCTGACATACACTCTCTTCCTCTACAGTCACATCTTTCATCAGAAGATTTTCAACCGCACCCTCCGAGAACCCATTCCACTTCGCGGTCAGACGCAGGTTTTCAAAAGTGAAATCCGCCAGATGATACTGTGCTTCCTCCTTTTTCACATGAAAAAACGTCCCGCACTCGCATCGGCAATCCGCCATGCGGATATGATCCGCCCGTGAAACGGGCATGTCCGTCCGTCCTTTCAGATCGAAAAACTGTGTCCAGGGATTGATATTAATGAAGTTCTCAATCTTCCCCTCCACCTGCTCCACCGTAATATACTCATAGTGCTGGGGCGTATCCGGCCGCATTTTCAGCCAGAGAAGATTGTTTCCCTCCCGTACCTGAATCCGGCGGATCAGAATGTTCCGATTATGTACGGACTCCGAGCCGCAAGTAAGACAGCCGTGACAAAAGCCGTACACACAGTCCTCCACCAGGATGCGCTCATTGGCGCCGTTTTCCGCCGTCGTATCCGCCCAAGGGCCTTTGCCGCCTTTCAGCACTACCGCGTCGTCATTCACCTCCATACGGCAGCCCTTCACCAGCACATCGCTGCAGGCATCAATATCGACGGCATCCGTACTGGGTGCCTTCACCGGCACGGCGGGAGAAAAGATATCACAGTCCAGATACTTCACATGATCGCATTTATAAAGATGGTTCGTCCAGAAATGGGCATTGATCAGATGGAGCTGTGCCACCAACACGTTTTTGCTGTTGGAGATAAAAACGAGACGGGGCCGCTGCTCATCCTTATTTGTACAGGCCGGATTCCAGGCCCGGCGAAGCCAGAACGCCCGCCAGGATTTCAGGCCATTGCCGTCGATGGTTCCCGGCCCACACATAATGAAGCCATCCACCCCATCGACGTTGATCAGGGCCGCAAAATACAGACAGCTCTCTCCCTCGATCCGGGTCATTCTCAGCTCGTAGTCCTGAATATCCGAACTCCCTTTCAGCACACCTTCCTCCGCCACATAGAGGTGAACGCCCTGCCGAAAAAACAGGGAACCCGTCAGATAAGTACCCCGCGGCACCACAATCACGCCGCCTCCATTCGCATGCGCCGTGTCAATCAGGTGCTGGATCTGCGCCGTATACAGTTTCCCATCATCAAAAATCCCGTGTTCTGTCAGCACATACTGCCTGCCCAGTTCTGACAGCTCCGGCACAGAGGTATCGTAAAACCAGCTGTCAATGGGCGTACCGTCCGGAAACGTTTGCCCCATGCCGCACTCTCTGTCCTTTTTGCTCATACGCCGCATTCCTCCCATTTCATTTTTGCTTGGCTGTATCATTTCTCATCGGAAAATAAGGCTTACCGCTCCTCATTTTCCAAGCGGCCAGTCCTGCTGATATGGGATATTATAGCATCCATACGTGAAATAATCTACCGTTCATTGTATTCTCTCCGCCGCAGGAAACAATCTCACAATTCCATAATTACACACAGCAAAACCTTCACCTCGAGCTGCGGGTCACAGACTATATTCCTGATACAGCCGGGACCTCTCGCCCGCGTCCCGTGCCGCGGATGCAGCCTCGTCTATTCTGCCATCCGACAGCAGACAGGTTATCAGGCTGCCGAGACGTTCTTCGCCGCGCTTCCTGCCTCGCTCTTCACCGCGTTTTTCACCGTTAAGTTCTCCTTCTCTTCTTCCTTCTTCCCTGCTCCTCTGTATCAAAATCTCAAAAGCCCTGCACATATCCTTTTTCTCCTCCTTCTCTTTCCTGTTTTCCTCCCGGCTGCCGCTTTCTGATCTATCCGGAACCTCCAGTCCCTTCAGATCCAGCATCACACAGAGCATGTCGTAGGTATCCTCATCCACTTCCCGTCTCCGTGATAGACCACCAGCGTGATCACCGGAATCAGGCGATCCTCCGCTCTGAATCCGGACAGGTATTCCGCGCCGGGCTTCAGATCCCGGGCCTGCATATGTTTCTTCTGAATGCGCCGCATTTGCCTGCGGAATTCCTCCACGTCATACTCCGCGCAGCGCAGCGGCATCCCATGATTCATTTCATCCTGATTCTCCACCGCCAGGAGCAC
>CANQTI010000056.1 GCA_947626725.1 uncultured Eisenbergiella sp. | reverse complement strand
CAAGGCAAAAAGCTTGACAAAATTTTATCATCACAGATATTTTACCTAATTTATCCTGAAATATCAAGATGTAAATACAAAATAATTGGAAACGCGAAAGGAATCTCCGGATTGCCTATATAAATCCGCCTTTTTTTGTGCTATACTGGGAAAAGCGGCGGCATGAGGATGCCCCGTTCCGGCAGGATAGATGCATGACATACTATATATAGTGTGTTTTATTCCGTATACAACTGCATTTTGCAGGACAGACTCTTTTTTTCTCCTGCGGGATACGGCGGTCTTTTCTGCCATTTCATTACATAAGGAGGCGCTTTTCATGCCTGTACTTGCAGATTTTCACTTACATTCCTCCTTTTCAGGAGACTCAGATGCCCCCATGGAGGAGATGATTCAGCACGGCATTTCGCTCGGTCTTACCCATATGTGCTTTACGGAGCACATGGATCTGGGCCATCCGGTCACAGCTGAACTGCCGGCCGGACTTTTCGAAGTGGACACAGCGGCCTACCAAAAAACGTTCCTCTCCCTGCGGGAAAAATATGCGGACCGGATCCGACTTTTGTTCGGGATCGAGCTCGGCATACAGCCCCATGTGACGGCCCGCAATACGGACTATGCGGCCGCGTGGAACTTTGATTTCATCATCGCCTCCACCCATTTCGTAGACGGAATTGATCCCTATACCCCCGCTTATTTCGCCGGGAAAACGGATGAGGAGGCTTATCGGGCCTATTTTGAAGAAGAATTGAAAGGCATCCAAAGCTTTTCGAACTTCGACGTATACGGTCACATTGACTATGTGATCCGATACGGAAAAACAAAGGACCAAAACTATTGCTACGAAAAATACGCGGATCTGTTCGACAGAATGCTCGACCTCCTGCTAAAGAAAGGAAAGGGCATTGAACTCAATACCGGCGGACTGCGCAAAGGGCTGAAAGAGCCCCATCCCTGCATAGAATTTCTGAAACGGTACCGCCGAATGGGCGGGGAAGTCATTACCGTTGGTTCCGATGCCCACTTTCCCAAAGATATTGCGGCGGATTTCGATCGGGCGGCAGATTTTCTGCGGCAGTGCGGTTTCTCCTATTACTGTACCTTCGAAAAGAGGACACCCTCCTATCATAAGATCTGAGGGTGTCTCGCCGTTATCCTTCTACACAAATCCTATAGGCGTCCTGCAGCGCTTTCAATTTCTCTTCTGCCATACTGCGCCCCACATCCGCTGCACCTTCCTCTCCGGCCCTGCGCACATCCTGCAGAAACACGGCTTCTTTCGAGGCTTCCCAGGCCGCGTCACAATCCCTGATGATATCCTCCAGTTTCAGGGAACCCGCATACAGATCCGGCCGTTCCGCCAGAAAATTCACATACCCCTGCTCCCCCAGCGCCAGACGCAGCGCGAGCAGATACTGCCTGGCACTGTCCGCGTTTCGGGTAAGCCGCCAGGCTCTCTCGAAAAGCTCCGACGCTTCCTGAAACAAAAACAGCCTGGCCTTCGCAACGCCGCAGTTGTGGTACACCTTACCGAGGAAAGACGGTTCCATCCCGGTAAGCCCACGCAGCAGCTCTTCATATTCCCGCAGCGCCATCACATACTTCCCGCTCTGCAGATAATAATCTCCGCGTGCCTTCGCCCTCTCCAGCTCGCTGGCCTGCTCATTGATGCTCAGGATCTTTTCAATCTGCTCTACTTCCTGCATCGGGCAATAGCCGGTATAGGAAAACAAGGTCTCAACAAATGCGATCACAGGATCCGCTGCCCGACACGAGGCGCTCAGCTTCTGCGATAATTCAGCCAGGCCGCACTGCTTTCCCACCCAATCCGCAAGCTCCCTGCCCAGCAGGGACGGTTCCAGCACCCAGGCATTTTCCCGTACAAAATAACATAGTTCTTCCACATTCCACACATGGATCCTGGCACGCTCAAAATAATAGGGAACTTCTGCCTGCTTTCCCAGGCAAAGATAAACCCGCCCCATTTCCTTTTCCTCCCATCCCTTGATCCTCTACAGTGAAAAACTCTCTTCCCAGAACCTGTGGGTGGCGGGAAAGAATTCTCCGAAGCCCAGATCCTCCAAACTCACATGCACGGTGGAGGCGTCCGTCATTTCCATTTTCATGCGGATCCGCGAGGTTCGGGCAGGGCGCTGCGGCAGACCGCTCAGCGTCATCCGGACTTCCCGAACCTCCTTGCCGTCCAGCGGCGTGATCCGCAGAGTAAACACATTTTCTTCCTCCAACAGGAATTCGCACTCTTTTCCAGCCTCATACCAGTTGACGCCGGCGTCCAAAAGCGCAAGATACGCATCCTCGCCCCGGCGTGAAACATGCATCCCCACATTGGACTTGAGCATATCCTTTCCAAGAAAAGCGTAGCCCTTTGCCGTAACCTCCGCCGAAAGCCGCTGCCTGGCGGCGTAGCAGGCGCCCTTGCTGTAAAGGTTGTTTCCCAAAAACACCCGCCGTCCTTCGCAGATCACCTGCAATGTTTCCCGATACCATTCTCCCGCAAAACCGTCTCCGAGCAGATAAACCGTGGAAATCTGCCGATTCTCCAGCAGTTCTCCCAAAGCGGCCGCAAAAGAATGATCCAGGATCATATGATTTCGGTCATCCGCCACCGCGTCGCCCGACGGCTGCACCGGTTTTATTTCCTCCCGCTCATTCTCCTCCACAAAGGAAGCGATGGGCGTCGTACGGCGGTTGACAGAAAAAAGCAGCGTCTTCAAATGCGTTTCAAAATCACAGACCAATACATCCTTTCGCATCAGTTCTTCCGGCTGATTGATATTATAATAGAAAAAACTTTCCGCCCTTCCCACGACAAAAATATGTTCGGTTTTCAGATTCAAAGCGGAAACAGCGGCCGCCAGCGCATCGATCACCGGTTTGGTCACTTCCTCTACCGTAAATGCCAGCGCTTCCAGGCGGTCCGGATGTATAATAGGCGTCAGGAGCGAAAAAGTCCGTCGGATAAACAAGGCTAAGAGCGCCGCAGGATCATAGGATTCCTCACACACTTCAACCGGCTCTCCCAGCGCGGCCCGCTCCAAAAGCCGGTCCACCAGCACTGCTTCTCCCCGCCCGGCCGCTTCTTTCGCATCCTTTCCGTACAGCCAAAGCTCCCGGTCGATACGCCTGGCCAGGCAGGCCGGGATCTGGTAATCCTCACCGCCCGCCACCTGACTCACCGTTTCCGGTTTCGTCTCTCCCGGCAGACAATAGCTGATCTGCGCAATGACGCTCCCCAAATCATAACCGGCCACAGCCCCTTGCGTATTCCGTTTTTCCAAGGCCTGCGCCCGATCCGAAAACCTCATAGCCCAATCTCCTCTTTCCCATGACCGCCTGCTGCACCGCCCTTCCCGCACTTCCAGACCGCATACAGCATACTTACGGCTGCGTCCTGAACAGTTCCTTCACGCAAAAATCCGTGTATAAATACTGCCGCAGCTTATCCGTGTTCAGACGGCAGATATTCCTGTTCTGTCCGTCCTCCAGATATTCCGCGACGGCCGCCGACAGCATTCCGTAACGCCCGGACGGCGCATGCGGCACTTCCTGCGCTTTCAAAAGACCGCTGTCCAGAATCACAGACGGATTGTCCGGTTCCGTCACATAATATTGCAGATTCTCACCCGGAAACAGGATGAATTCTGCCGTGAAAATACCGGAACAGACGTGGCGCATGGCCGCGCTTTCATATTCCGCATCCATATTCTCCCGCCGCAGGATCCGGTAATTGAGAACCGCGCTCTTTCCCGGGTCTCCCCGGTAGACCACAAAAGTCTTATCCAAAAGAAGTCCCGCGTCCGGAATCAGATCCGCGAATTCCTTCAATACGGGCAGCAGCTGATTCTGCCGAAGCATTTTATCGCCCAGCTCCTTCAACGTTCCCGCAATCTGGGGCTCCACGGAATTCCGATTGGCCGCATAATAGGTCAGACAGGCGATCCGGCATAAATCCGTCACCGGTTCTCCTTCCCGCAGCAGCCGCAGGATATCCCAAACCGCGCTGATATGGAGCGGCTGATCTTCCATCACATAGCGATACGCACAACGGTGAAGAAAAGCGATCCTCGTTTCGCCCCTGCCGCCTTCCGCAATATACTGGCGCAGCAGTTCCGTCCGCTCTGTCACATCATATCCGCAGAAGAGCATCTGTTCCAGGATCCGTTCGCACAGGGAAAAGGTATTCAGCCCAAACCCCTCCGCCGCGGTCTTGATCGCCTCCAGCTCTCCAATACTGCCTTCATAGCATTCTGCCAGCTGACGGAGCATATTTCCATCGTATTTTCCCTTCATGGCAGCCTGGAAACAGAGCGCCGTCATCCGTTCCTCCTGCCCGAACTTTCCCTCCTCCAGAAGCCTGCTGCACATGCGCAGCAGGGTTTTGGCATCCTGATCATGCAGATCCATTCCCGCCAACCAGTGATAGGCCTTTTCATAAAAGCCCTGCAAAACCAGATAGCGCACGGCCTCCGCCCGCTCGGCCGCAAAAAGTCCCTCCGGTTCCAGCAGCGAAAGCACCGCATCCAATTCCCCGGTCCGGTCTTCTTCGAAATAGAATCGGATCAGTTCCATGCGCACAGCCTCCTGCCAGTCCTTTCTCACACCGTCTGCCCGGGCGATCTGCAGATAACTGTCCGCGTTCGATTCATTTACAACGATCTGAGCGTCCTGTACTGCCGCCAGATGATAGGAAAGCACATCCGCCGCATAGGGCGCCAGCGACAAGAAGAGGGAGCCTCTGTCAAACAGCGGTTTTCGTTTCGCCAAAGCGTCCGCGGGACGCCGGTGCAAAGAGTCATCTTCCGTGAACAAAAGATCCCCTTCTCCGAAAAGTTCCGCATATCCCCGCCCTGCCCGCAGGGGGATTCCCTTCTCCCCGCTCCGCCTGGAAAACACCGCCACCAGCCGCTTGCACTCCGGCGGGCATGTCACCTCACACATACACATCAGCGGAGCCAGTTCTCCGGCGTTCTGCGCCGTAAACAGTTCCTGAGACAACAGCGCACGGTACAGCTTGGCCAGATGCCGGTTGATCCGTCCCTTATGCAGCTGCTCCAAAACAAACTGCTCCATCTGCGGCCGATAGGCGATATAGAGTTCCGGATCGTCCTCCCGGCGTCTTTCCATATAGGCATACAGATACGCCGCATACTCATAGTCCAAATTGCTCTGATAAGCGAAATAGATCTGCACACTTCTTGGGATCTCCACATCCTGCTCCAGATCCAGACTCATCATATAATGCTCATACAGCCGTGTAATGCGAAGCTTTTGCTCCACTCCCTGCAAATACCAGAAATAGCAGTCTTTTCCGACTCTTCCCCCTTTGATGAGCAGTGTGCAAATTGCCTGCAGCGTTTCTGCATCCTTCGTCTTCTCCCAGTACAGCTTCAAAACCTGGAACAGCACGGCATCGTAATATTTTTCTTTTCCAACCAGGCGGATCACATGACCCATCAAATCCTGCGAAAGGATGCCGTTTTTGGCCCCATATAACAGCAGGCGTCTGGCCGCACCGTCAAGCCGCTCCAGAAGAATCGGATTGGCATTCAAAAGCTGCAGCGCCTCCAGATACAGCACCGGACTGATACAGCCAGCCTCGAACTGAATCTGAAGGAATTCCCACTTCCGGGAGGCGCTCCGGGAAAGCTGGCGGGATAAGAACAGAATCAGCCAGGCGATTCTCCAATTCTGTCCATTTCGGGAAAAGATCTCTTCTATTCGAAGCGTCGTCTTGCGCACATAGGATTCTTCCCGGTTGTACAGTGTCGTCAAATACAAATAATAACAGTATACCGCAGGCTCCGCCTCCTGCACCCTATCGTGAAGGCGCATGAGCACCCAGCCCGCTTCATCCGCCCGATCCTCCGTCATTAAAAGCTGCGCGTGGAACAGTTTCGGTTCGATGCTTTTCTCCGGCGACAGCCGGATCAGCTTGTCCACACAGGTTCTGGCCTCCTTTTTCCATTCCTGCGCGCTGATCCTTTTCATCCGGAAATCCTGATAAAGCGAGACAAGATGCTTTCTTTCCTTCCGCAGCTCTCCATGCTGTCTGTCAGACGCCGCAGCCGCTGCACCGCGCCGCCTGGCAGTGATTGGGATTTCGATTTTTCCATGGCACCATTCCAATATCACACAGCCAAAATTATTCCCTGCATGAAGCTTTTCCGCATCCAGAAAAAGCGGGAGCCGGTACTGATTGCCCAGGAAATCGTCCGCCAGAATCCACGATTTCTCCACAGCCAGAAAATCTCCCCTCGCCTTCACGGAAATCCTCACGGGCCCCCAGCCGATCTTCTGCAGAATCAATTCCTCACTGCTCTGTCCCAGGGCTTCAGAAATGACGATTTCTTTCCGATCCGGTACAAAAGAAATGGGCTGCTTTTTACGAATGGCAATGAGAAATTCTTCTACGTTGACTTCATTTCCCTGATGAGCGGAAAGCCCTCTGTAAAGCTGCTGCAGCTCTTCCTCCTGCCTGCCGATGATCTCCGGAAACTGTTCTGAATAGAAGAGCTTCACCGCTTCATCCCAGCTGGCCCTGGCGAGATTTGTAAAATGAAACAGGTCAGCGATCTCCCCCAGGGAACTGGGGGCCGGCTTTTTCTGCACGAGGACCTTCCACAAAAGCGCATACTCCCCATAGTTGGATATCATAAAAAAGCGGCCGCTGCGCGTCTCGCCATTCTGCATCCCGTCCGCATCAAAACGGTATTCGATCTGCTCCTGATCCCCGCAAAAATACGGGGTCAGACACTGCATTCTCTCGTCATCTGTCCGAATGAAGCCTTCCGCCGCAGCATTTCCTGCGGCCGAAACGCTGAAAGAACCCTCCGCCTTTTCGCCTGGGGCAAGCGTCAGTACAATCTCTTTTTCGGAAAAAGTGAGCTGTCCTATCACCGGCACATAGCTTTCCGTCCTTATATGCTCTCTCAGTTCCCGCATCGCGCTTGCTCCTTCCCCCATTTTCTTTGAGCCTTCCGGCATGGTCTTTCTGTCCTGCGTTCACCATAATCATACATTATTTTTTCAGGTTATGCAACCTCTGCCATTCAATCCCGCCCGCCGTTGTGCATATACTAAAATACAAACGGCGCCCTTTGAAAGGCCGCCGTCAGGAAACATACGCGAGGTTTTTTATGTCTCAATACATTCATGCCGCCCAGCTGGCCGACACCTCATATACGGGCACACTGCAGGTAAACGTCACCTCATCCGTCGGCTTTTTCCCGGTCAGCGGCGCAATCGTCACCGTTTCAGCCAGTGAAGCACCGAATGCCGTCCTGGAACAGCTCACCACAAACGAATCCGGCCAGACACAGCCCATACAGCTGCCGGCACCTGATCCGGCGTATTCACAGGAACCAGGCCAGCCGCGGCCCTATTCCAGCTACATCATCGAAGTTGCCGCCCCCGGCTACGAGTCGGTCCGCATCAACGGTTCTGAGATCCTGCCGGGAGAAGAAAGCCTTCAGCCCGTTTTTATGAATCCCCTGGAAACCGCCCCGCCGGACGCTGCAGAAGAGGAAATCGCAATTCCGGATCATACCCTATACGGAGACTATCCCGCCAAAATCCCGGAGTCCGAGATCAAGGACGAATCAGAAAGCGGGGAAACGGTCTTAAGCCGCGTGGTGATTCCTGAATACATCGTAGTACATGACGGCGTGCCGGACGATGCAGACGCCCCCAATTATTATATACGCTACCGGGATTATATCAAAAATGTGGCATCGTCAGAAATTTATGCCACCTGGCCAGAAAGCACGATTTACGCCAATATTCTGGTCATCCAATCCTTTACCCTGAACCGGGTCTATACGGAATGGTACCGGGCGAAAGGCTATCCCTTTACCATCACCTCATCCACAGCCTATGATCAGAAATTCATCTATGGACGCAACACATATTCCAATATCGACCGGCTGGTAGATTCGATCTTCGCCAATTATCTTTCCCGCCCCGACGTGCGGCAGCCCATTTTCACAGGTTACTGCGACGGAAACAGGGTGAGCTGTCAGGGATTGTCCCAGTGGGGATCCAAGTACCTGGGCGACCAGGGCTATTCTGCCATTGAGATTCTTCGATATTATTATGGAAATGACATGTTCATTAACTCAGCCTCCGCCATCAGCGGCGTTCCCGCCTCGTGGCCCGGCTATAATCTCACCGTCGGTTCCTCCGGGACAAAAGTGCGCCAGCTGCAGGAACAGCTCAACCGGATCGCGCAGAACTATCCCGCAATCCCCAGGCTTACGACGGACGGAATTTACGGGGAACGAACCAAAGAAGCCGTGCGCACGTTTCAAAAAATCTTCAACCTGCCGGGCTCCGGCATCACAGATTATCCTACCTGGTATCAAATCTCCAATATCTACGTGGCGGTATCCAGGGCCGCAGAACCGGGAATGTGAACAGAAGGCCCTCACTGCCCCGCAAAAGAACGGCGCACATCGCGCATAACCCCGAAGGGGCCATTTCGCGGCCTCAATGGGACAGTATTGCTCATGACGGCAGCTCCCAAAAGCACGGCAGCGGCGCTGCCTCCCCTCGCACGGAGCAATCGGGAAACGCGTACTTTACGCGCAGACAATTCCGATTGTTCCGCGGGGATCGCATCGCCGCTGCCCAATATTCACGTACCTGGATCTCTCTTACTGCTCCGCGTCCTCAGACACAGGCTCTGCCTTTTCCGATCCTTCCTGCTCTGACGCCGCGTTTTCCTCCGCCGTCTCTTCATCTGCCGCAGAATCCCTGCCGGCAGTCTGCGCGAGCAGGAGCATGATGTCATTGGACCGGGCGATAAATCTGGTCATGGCCTCCGGTGCAAGAGGCGCGTTGGAAAGTCTCGCCAGATCATAGAGCTGCTCACAGATCATCTTCGTATCGCTGCCGTTTTCATGCGCTGTGATATAGGATACCAGCGGATGGGCCGCATTCAGCACCAGTGTCTCACCCTCGGCTCCAAATGCTCCCATGTCCATGCCGCCGCCGTACATCTTCATCATATCCTGCATTCTCCTGGTTTCCTCGGAAACCGTCAGCACGGAGGCGATCTTCTTATTTTTCAGCTTTTCCACGGAAACCTTGAGTTTATCGTTCTTCAGCGCCTTGCGCACCAGCTTCTCGATCTTCTCCGTCTGGGCCTTCAGCTCCTCCTGTACCTTTTTGCTGGTCCTGGCCTTGAAGACATCTGTCAGCTCCGCGTCGATGCGGGCGAAATGGATTCCCTCATTCTTAGCTTCCAGCTGAGAGATGAAAGGCTGATCGATGCGCTCCGGCAGAATGACCGCATCCAGCTTCGCCGCCCTGAACATGTTGATATACTGGCTCTGCTGTTTCTCATCCGTGACGTAGTAGATGGTTTTTTCCTTCTTTTCGTCCTTTCCATCGCCGTCCTGCGCGGACTCTTCCTTTGTCTCGTCCACTACCTCGGCTTCCACTTTTTCGCCGTTCTCGTCCACCGCGGACTCATCGACCTCATCGGGATCAATCTTGTTGACCTCCAGGCACTCGGGCAGGGTCATATATTTGCCGTCCAGGTTCTTGAAGAGGATATAATCCGTCATCTTCTGACAGAACTTTTCGTCCTTCAGGCAGCCGAACTTGATGAAGGGAGCGATATCGTCCCAGTACTTCTCATACTCGTCCTTCTGGGTCTTGCACATGCCGGAGAGCTTGTCCGCCACCTTCTTCGTGATGTAATCGGAAATCTTCTTCACGAAGCCGTCATTCTGCAGCGCGCTTCTGGAGACATTCAGCGGCAGATCCGGGCAGTCGATGACGCCCTTCAGCAGAAGCAGGAATTCCGGAATGACTTCTTTGATATTGTCGGCGATGAACACCTGGTTGTTGTACAGCTTGATGGTGCCCTCAATGGACTCATATTCCATGTTGATCTTAGGAAAATACAGGATACCTTTGAGGTTGAACGGATAGTCCATGTTCAGATGGATCCAGAACAGGGGCTCCTTGTAATCCAGGAACACCTTGCGGTAGAATTCGATATATTCTTCCTTCGTGCATTCGCTGGGATTCTTTCCCCAGAGCGGATGGGTGTCGTTGATCAGTTCCGGCCGCTTCACGATCTTGATCTTGTCGGGATCCTCGTCCTTTTCCTTTTTCAGCGTCTCCACCACCGT
>CANQTI010000055.1 GCA_947626725.1 uncultured Eisenbergiella sp. | reverse complement strand
GAACATCATACAGGATATGGGGAAGGAGTGTAAGACTAAATTCAGCATGAATGTGGAATTTAGAAATTCATTCGAGGAAGGAATAAAATACATAATTTAGGGCTTGCAGAACCGTCCGCTTCTGTGGTATAATCCATTTTGTGAGTCCGATAGGGCCAACAGAGGGGCATAGTTCAAAGGTAGAACAGCGGTCTCCAAAACCGTCGATGTGGGTTCGATTCCTACTGCCCCTGCTCGAAAAAACCTGCAGATATGTATCTGCAGGTTTTTTTCATCTCATTCCGCCGCCGATCAGGCGGCATTTGAATGAAGGGGACTTTGTGCGGCAGCACAAATCCCGAGATGGAAAATAAGCCCGAGGACTTATTTTCACACTTTTCCATATGCTCCGAAGTCATTCACACCGGCCGTTCCCTCCGCCCTTCTGCGAGGAATCCAAACAGCTCCTCCAGATAAGGTTCCAGGATGTCATTCGATGAGCGGTAAATCTCATGACGCGCGCCCTTCACCACGGCGAGTCTCCCTTCTGGAATCCGGGAAACGAATATCTCCTGTGCCTTCGGCGATACCAGGGTATCCAGCTGCGCCTGAAACAAAAGCACCGGCGTGCGTACCCTTCCGGCCAGGGAGGGCTGTATCGCGAACTTTCCGGAATTGATCGCCTCCCTGCCCCAATAATAAGTGGCGGATGATGTCTGGTAAGAGGCATCCGCACGGCGCAGCTCAAGATAATAAAGGTGACGGGCCAGCGAACCTGCCGCACAGCCTTCGAAAGGCTCCTGCGGATCAAACGGTGCCTGCGTGAACAGGCGCTCTTTTCCCTTCCCCACGGCGATTTTCATATCGCACAAAATCCGCGCGGCCCAAGGCGGGCAGCCGCCCAGATTCAGCCCCAGCATAGGCGCGTTCAGGATCGCCCGGTCAAAATCATCCGGATATTGTTCCAGATAAATGGCGCCGACACAGCCTCCCATGGAATGGGCAAACAGGAAAAGCGGTCCTCCCTGCGCCATGGGCATTGCCAATTCATGCACAAATTTATGCAGTTCCTTTACATACCGGGAGAACCGGTCCACATGCACCAGGGAAGAATCTTCCACTTCCCGAAGCGACTTGCCGTGACCTCTGTGATCTATGATTGCGGCCTGATATCCCTCCCTGTAAAAATACCAAATCAATTCATGATATTTCAGGCAGGATTCCGTAAACCCAAAGCTGATGACGATGGTTCCTTTCGCATTTTTTTGCGGATACAGCTCATAATACAGGCCAAAAGGACTGCCCGGCGCATACGTGCCGGATGCAGGTTCCGTTTCAGCCATCCGTCCCTCCTGCCGGATTTCCTTCAAAAACGGCTCCACCGTCTCTGTCATCTCCTGTTTCAGCTGCACCTCCGGCAGACACCGGCCAAAATTCCCGCCCGCCGTGATCTCCGTTTTTCTCATACATCCCAGTCCCGTTCCAGCTTGATGGACGCAGCGTTTTTAATGAGCTCCACAGAACCCTGAATACCAAATTCGCTGCTGTCGATCAGCAGATCCTTTCCTTCTTTCTGATCCCAGTTCCGATCCGTAAAATATTCATAATAATTTCGTCTCGTCTTATCCATATGACG
Organism: uncultured Eisenbergiella sp.; assembly: GCA_947626725.1. Lineage (GTDB taxonomy): Bacteria > Bacillota > Clostridia > Lachnospirales > Lachnospiraceae > Gallintestinimicrobium. The sequence continues at coordinate 8,663 of CANQTI010000055.1, read as the reverse complement.
AATGACCTTTTCCGCCTCGTCCTCCTTAAAACCATAACGTTTCATGACTGTCCGAACCCGGTTTTCAAAGGGGGCGTAAATGTAAACCTTCAGGACCTCATGCCGGTTGCGCAGTACATAGTCCGCGCCGCGTCCCACAATAACGCAGGATTCTCCTCGCTTGACAATGCTTCGTATGACTTCCGCCTGGGCTCTGTAAATTTTCTCGTTCGTATTTTCCTGTACCAGATCCAGGCCGGGCGTCAGCTCCAGGAACCGTCCGATCAGCTTTTCATCGGCGTTTCCCACCACAGCGCGTTCCAACCCGCTCTTTTTGGCCGCCATATCAATCAGATTCCGATCATAAAAGCCGATCCCCAAAGCCTGAGACAGCCGCTCGCCGATCTCTCTCCCGCCGCTTCCGAAGCTTCTTCCGATGGTAATCACCAGCTGCTTATCCATCCGTATCCCTCCTTTGTCAAAAGCCTCATTCCAAAAACTGCTCTCCTGTCAGGCCCTTTTACGCACTTGACAACCTTTCGTGCACAAAGACCTTCTGCCTTTCCTTCAGTATAACCGATTTCCCGGCCGGTCACAAGTCGCCCGATGCAAAATCCTCCACGCCTGACGCAAAATCCTCCACACGTTTCGCCAGAAAGCGGGCTGTGTCCGCCATATAGGAAAGCGCCTGGGGATAAAGTGCCTCCGGAACCCTGCGCAAAAAGCCGTCCGCTTCCAGCGTCATATCCCCCGCATAGCGGATCTTCGCCAGCGCACGGCAAACCGCCTCGAAGTCGATCTTTCCCTGGAAGGGAAGCGTATGCGCATCCTCGATCAGATCGTTGTCATGCACATGGAGCGCCTGCAGACGATCATGCCCCAGTGCCTCTATCATGCGGGCTGCATCCCTCCCGGTCAGCGGCGCGTGGCCGATATCCAGGCAGGCCGTGATCCACGGGCTTCCCGTCATGTCCACGTAATCGCAGAACTCTTCCGCAGAAGAACAAGTGCTGTCGCAAATCCAGATCCGTCCGTCGGGCCTTTTTGTTTCCCGGCACTGCCACATGTTTTCCACCGCAATCCGAATGCCGTAGGTTTCCCCATACCGGGCCAGGCGCGCGTAAAATTCCAGATTCATCTCCCGAAGCCGCGCCGCATGATCCGCATATTTCAGATGCTGCTTTGGATGTACCACAATGGTCTTCGCCCCAAGAATGGCCGCGCACTCAATGGCGCGTTCGATCATCCGGCAGATCGCCTCATCCTTCTGCGGATCCCCAACGCTGGATGGAAACGGCGCATGCGCCTGATTGCACACAATCCCCTCGCGCTGCGCCGTGCGCCGTAAACCCTCCATATATTTCCGATATTCCTTCCCATTCGGTTCATAGGAAACGTCCGTATTCATCCGCAGCAGGGACATGTCAAACGCGTCAAATCCCGCTTCCCGCATCATCCGGATCGCCGTCTCGTCCCCGAAGCACTCACCAAACGGATTCAGCTCTGTCGATATCATCATAAAAGATCCCTCCTTCCGCCCCAGAACGGTTCAGCCGTTCATCGTCCGCGTCTTCTCTATCATTTTTACCGATTTCTACCGAAAAAGCAAGATACCGACATCTTTTCCCGTCATTTTTCTTTCAAATCCGGAATACGTTTCCCACATCCGGCAAAAACTAACCGCGTAACCTGAAAAATGCACTGCATAAGGAGGCAGAACCATGTTGGAAAATAAAGAACGCGAAAACGAAAAACCTGACGATATGGCGGACGACACCATTCTCTCCCCGGACGGTGTAAATCCCATTTCCCGGGACGATGAGAGGCCCGATCTCCGCAATGGTCTGGAAGACGGTCTGAATGTCTATTTCCCTGGCGCCGTACCGCCCGCCTACTTCCCCGGCTTTCCCGGCGGTCCGTCCATCGGCTGAGTCCGTTTTCGCCGCTTTTCACGGAGCGCGCACGCCCCGGCCGAAAACAGTTCGCCCCGTCTTTGACCCTGCAGAAGACATGCCGGCCAAAAACGGGGCGAACTGTACTTCAAAGCGGAGGGAGATCTCCTACGCTGCCGACTCCCATCAAACGAATGCCGGAAATCTGCGGCAGACTTTCCAGGCAGACCTTCGGCAAAATGCAGGCAGAAAATCCCAGTTTCGCTGCCTCCCGCACCCGGGTCTCTGCCATACTCACCGCGCGCACCTCTCCGGACAGCCCCACCTCTCCAAAGACCACCACACCCTCCGGAACGGGACGGTTCCGGAAACTGGATATGATCGCCGTCACAATCCCCAGATCAATGGCCGGTTCCACGATCCGAATACCGCCTGCAATATTGACATAGGCATCACAGCCGCCGATCTGCATTCCCAGACGCTTTTCCAGTACCGCCATCAACAGATTCACCCGATTGAAATCCGTCCCCGCGGTCTGCCTTCTGGGTATGCCGAAATTGCTCTGGCAAACCAGCGCCTGTATCTCCGTGAGGATTGGCCTGGTACCTTCTACAGAACAGGTGACAACGGAACCGCTGGCGTTTCGCGGTCTTCCGCTGAGCATGAATTCAGAAGGATTTTTTACCTCCGCCAAGCCCTCCTGCCGCATTTCAAATACGCCGATCTCATTGGTGGAACCGAAACGGTTTTTCACCCCCCGCAGAATCCGATAGGAGGCATGTCGATCCCCTTCAAAATAGAGCACCGTATCCACCATATGCTCCAGTACCCTAGGGCCGGCCACTGTTCCTTCCTTGGTCACATGCCCCACGATAAATACAGAAACTCCCAGCCCTTTCGCCAGCCGCAGCAGCACCGCGGTGGACTCCCGCACCTGTGATACACTGCCGGGAGCGGCCCCTACATCCTCACTGAACATAGTCTGAATGGAATCAACAATCACGATCCCGGGCCTTTCCTGCCCAATGACAGTTTCGATATCCGTCAAATTGGTCTCACAGTACAGCCTGAGCGCGTCCGTAAACGCGCCAATACGCTGTGCCCGCATCTTGATCTGCTGCAGAGACTCTTCTCCGGATATGTACAGGACAGACTGTCCGTCTGCGGACAGATTCCTGCACATCTGCAGCAGCAGGGTGGATTTCCCAATGCCCGGATCCCCACCCACCAATGTCAGGGAACCGGGCACGATCCCGCCGCCCAAAACCCGATCCAATTCGCCGATGCGGGTCCGGATCCGAAGCTTTTCTTCCATGGAGATTTCATTTAAAACGACCGGCGCGCTTTTGATCCCGGTATCATTCTTCCCCGTACCCTTCGCGGCCGCACTGCCTTTCCTTCCGCGCAGCGCCGGCTCCTCCACAAACGAATTCCAGGCTTTACAGGCCGGGCACTGCCCCATCCATTTTACGGACTCATAGCCGCACTCCTGACAAAAAAATATGCTTTTTCCCTTTTCTTTCACCATGCAACGCTCAATTTCCGCTTTCCAGCTTTCAATTCGGACCGTTTACTCTTTTCCTTTTACTTTAAAGATCACTTTTCCCTCTCTGTATCCCGCGCTGACGCTGTCGCCGCTTTTCACCCGACCAGAAAGGATTTCTTCCGCCAGAGCATCCTCCACCACAGTCTGAATCGCACGCTTTAAGGGTCTTGCCCCCATTTTCAGGTCGCTGTGCTTTTCTACCAGATATTCCTTCAATGCCGCCGTAAATGACAGAGAAATTCCCATCTGCTCCCGACAGCGCTCCACCAGATTTTCGGAGAGCAGCGTCACGATCTGCTTCATATCTTCTTTCGTCAGCGGATGGAATACCATAATTTCATCGATCCGGTTTAAAAACTCCGGTTTGAACAGACGCTTTACTTCCTCCATTACGCCGCTCTTCATCCGTTCATAGTTCTTCTGCGCATCGTCCCTGGCGGCAAAGCCCAGGTTTTTGGGTTCCACGATCCGCTGAGCCCCGGCATTGGAGGTCATGATAATCACCGTATTTTTAAAATTCACTTTCCGTCCCTTGGAATCCGTGATATGTCCATCATCCAACACCTGCAGCAGGATGTTGAACACGTCCGGATGCGCCTTTTCTACCTCATCAAAAAGCACCACCGACCAGGGATTGCGCCGAACCTTTTCCGAAAGCTGACCGCCGTCATCAAAGCCCACATATCCCGGCGGAGAGCCGATCATCTTGGAAACGGAATGCCCCTCCATATATTCCGACATATCCACACGGATCAGCGCATTTTCCGAACCGAACATGGCCTCCGCCAGCGCCTTGGAAAGCTCCGTCTTCCCTACGCCCGTCGGCCCCAGGAACAGAAAAGACCCGATAGGTCTGCGGGGATCCTGCAGACCGACCCTGCCGCGCCGCATGGCCTTCGCCACAGCGCTGACCGCCTCCTGCTGGCCAACCACCCGTTTGTGAAGAATGGATTCCAGCCGCATCAGCCGTTCTCCTTCTTTTTCGGTCAGCTTGGCCACCGGAATTTTGGTCCACATGGAAACCACATGCGCAATGTCATCCTCTGTCACCTGCAGGCCGGCTTTACGATTCTTTCTTTCCTGCTTCTGCATCAGTTTTTCATATTTTGCCAGCAGTTCATCCTGCTTTCGCTTCAGTTCCCCGGCCTGAGAAAAAACCTCCATGCGGATGGAACGTTCGATCTGGGCATCCAGCTTTTCAATTTCCGTCAATAAGCTGCCAGCCTCTTTGGGGGTCTGCATCTTCTGCAGGCGCACCGCCGCACTGGCCTCATCAATCAGGTCGATCGCCTTGTCCGGCAGCTTCCTGTCATTGATATAACGGTTGGATAGCTTCACCGCCGCCTCCAGCGCCTCCTGGGTCAATGTGACATGGTGATGCTCCTCGTATTTATGCGCCACGCCTTTCAGAATGTCGAGTGCCTCTTCCTCGGTGGGCTCTTCCACCGTTACCGGCTGGAACCTGCGTTCCAGCGCCGCGTCCCGCTCCACATATTTGCGGTATTCCTCCAGCGTAGTAGCACCGATGAGCTGGATCTCCCCGCGCGCCAGGGACGGCTTTAAAATATTGGAAGCATCGATGGCCCCTTCCGCGCCCCCGGCCCCGATAAGCGTATGGATCTCATCCAGAAACAACAGAATATTGCCGTCCTCGATGACTTCCCGTATCACTTTTTTGATGCGTTCCTCGAACTCACCCCGGTATTTGCTGCCCGCGATCATACCGGACAAATCCAGCATGAGCACGCGCTTGTTTTTCACCGTATCCGGCACCTCACCCGCCACGATCCGGGCGGACAGCCCTTCCACAATAGCTGTTTTTCCAACGCCCGGCTCACCTACCAGACAGGGATTGTTTTTCGTACGGCGGCTCAAGATCTGAATAACCCGCTGTATCTCCCCATCCCGTCCAATGACCGGGTCCAGCTTTCCTTCCGCTGCCAGCTTTGTCAGATCGCGGCTGTAAAGCTCCAGCGTGGCCGCTGCGCCCTTTTTCTTTCCCTTTCGGTTCATTTCCTCCCGATATGCCGCGGGATCCTGGCCGATGGCCAGCAGGGTATCCGCGTATATCTTCTGGACAGGCAGAGAAAGGGTATTCATGATCCGCACTGCCACATTATCTCCATCCGCCAGCAGCGCAAGCAAAATATGCTCCGTCCCGGTGAGCAGGCTTCCCAGACGTCGGGCCTGCCTGTGACTTTCTTCCAACACCTCCTGGGCGCGGGGCGAATAGCCGTCCCGTTCCATGACAGATACACCCGTCTCCGGCGCGATCAGATCCCGGATCATCTCCCGGACGGCATCCTCCGCCGCGCCGTTGGCCGCCAGCACTTTGGCCGCGACGCCGGTCCCCTCCCGAATCAGGCCAAACAGGATATGTTCCGTTCCCGTATAGCTCTGATGCATGCTCCGGGCTGCCCGACCCGCCAGCAGCAGCGCGGTCCTCGCCTTATCCGTAAACTGTGACTGCATTTCTATAGTCCTCCATATCCTTCATAAATCTCATCAATGAGAGCATGCACCTCCTGGCGCGAAATATTCCGGCAGCTCGCCTTTGCCAGCACCACAGCCAATTCCTGCCGCAATTCCTCCACCGCTTCCAGGCGTCTTTCGTCGATGGCGATAACAGCTCCGCGCCGCCTGTCCATCCGGACAAACCCCTCCTGCCGCAGCACGGCATAGGCCTTATTCACGGTATGCATATTGATGCCGATTGATTCCGCCAGCTGCCGTACGCTGGGCAGCACATCCCCCTCCTGCAGCTCATTGGTGGCAATTCCCAGAATAATCCGGTTCCGAAGCTGAATATACAACGCTTCCTCCCCATTAAAATCAATCTCGATCAGCATTTTTCCTCCATGCCTCGGGCGTATGCGAACCAGCATGCGCCAAATTTCAAATCCGGCGCTGCGATCCCGCGCTTATGACGAGTGCGGCACAAATCGCGGACTGCAAAAGAAAGGTCGGATTTATTTTGGAATCTGCGCCCTCCGTGTCTGCCGAAAGAGGCACAGGGCACAACTCTTCTGCCGTCATGAAGAAAGAGCTGCCGCAAAACGAATCCCAACGGTTTCATTCTGCGGCAGCCTCCATGAGACCTTTTATTTCAAATCAAGGAACTCAAACTCCAGATCATCATCGTCCAGAAAATTTTTGGACTGCCAGTTCTTTTCTTTTTTGGACTTAGAAGAACCGCTCTTCTTTCGGGGACGCTCTTCCTCCTCCTCATCTTCCTCGTCATCCTCGTCCTCGTCGTCATCTTCCTCGTACCTTCTGCGGGATCTGGAATCAGGCTGTCTCTTTACAGGTTTTCCGGAAGGCCGTTTCCTGCGGGGACGCTCTTCTTCGTCCTCGTCTTCGTCCTCATCCTCCTCGTCATCCTCGTCTTCGTCCTCATCCTCATCTTCATCATCATAACGGGACCTGCGTCTGCCAAAAAGTCCTCTTCTTCCGCGGCGTCCGTCATCGTCGTCGTCATCTTCATCGTCGTCGTCTTCATCGTCATCATCTTCATCATCGTCGTCTTCATCGTCATCATCGTCCTCATAATCATCCTCCGCGTTCCGCAGTTTGATGAAGAGAACCGTGATGATCACGATCAAAATGACGATCACACCAGCCATGCCGATCAGAATGAAACGGGAAATACCGCCGCCTTCACCTTCACCGGAACCGCCCTGGCCCGCACTCTGCCCATTGACAAGCTCCTGAATGTTGTACCGGGTTCCCATCACGGAATCGCACAAATACCAGACATAGTTTCCGGTTCCGTCATCGGCGTATTCCACATAATAATCCCCTGTCGGTACTGCGGGCGCACCATTCTGCTCCGGCGCCGCTTCCGTTTCCGGCACGGTTTCGGCCGGCTGCTCCTCTGTTTCCGGCTCCGATACAACAACCTCCGCGTAATGCGGCTCCACCAAATCGGAACGGATATAACCGCTGACGGTTTTCCCTTCGCTCTCATATGTCACCGCGTACCATACCGTACCGCTGCTGTCCGTCTTTTCCCCGGTCACACTCATCACGGTGCCGTTGGCAGCTCCGCCCACTTTGCTGGCGCTGGTGCTGGCATCGCTGCGCACATTGACGCTCCGTTCCGTCACAGTCACGCTGTCCACCGCACTTCCCGACGCGCCGGCCGCCTCAGGGGCTTCCCCGCCGCTCCCCAACTGCACACCGCCTGTTTCTGAGCCCGTCGTCCCCGTATTTCCCGACGCGCCGCCGCTTCCCAACGTCATCGCCCGGCCTGTCACGGGAACCGCCGCGAACAAACAGAGCGCCGCCAGCACACCGGCCGCCGCCTTATACCACTTCCGATTCAAACCTTCCGTTTTCTCTCTCCCGTTCATCTTTCCTCATCCTCTTTTGATTTTTCTTCTTCTATTCTTCTGCCGCAGCGCAGGCACTATGCCTCGTCAATGGCTTTTCCGATATCATGTCTCATATATTTGTTCGCAAACGAAACCCACTCCGCCGCATCATATGCCTTTCTTCGCGCTTCCTGCAGCGTCTCCCCCTTTGCGGTGATCCCCAGGACCCTGCCGCCGTTCGTCACGATGGTTCCGTCCGCCGCCGCTTTCGTCCCGGCGTGAAAACAGTAATAATCCTCTTTCCCCGCAAAACGCTCCAATCCCGTGATCGGAAGCCCCTTTTCATATTTCAGCGGATATCCGTCAGACGCCAGTACCACACAGACGGCCGCGTTGTCCTCAAACTGCAGATCCAGCGTATCCAGGGTGCCGTCGATGCACGCCTCGCAGACGTCGATGATATCGTTCTTCATCCGGGGCAGCACCACCTGCGCCTCCGGATCCCCAAACCGGGCGTTGTACTCCAGCACCCTGGGGCCCTCCGGCGTCAGCATCAGTCCGAAGAAGATCACACCCTTGAAGGGCCGCCCCTCCGCAGCCATGGCGTCCACCGTCGCCTGATAGATATATTTCCGGCAGTATTCGTCCACTTCCTTCGTATAAAAAGGAGAAGGAGAAAAGGTTCCCATGCCGCCGGTGTTCAGCCCGTTGTCTCCGTCCTGCGCCCGTTTGTGATCCTGAGCGGAGGACATGATCCGGATGGTCTTCCCGTCCACAAAGGAAAGCACGGAAACCTCACGGCCGGTCATAAATTCCTCAATGACCATCTGATTGCCGGCAGAACCGAACTTCCGCTCGGTCATGATGGTGCAGACGCCCTCCTCCGCTTCCTCCAGCGTATTGCAGATCAGAACGCCCTTGCCCAGCGCCAGT
>CANQTI010000054.1 GCA_947626725.1 uncultured Eisenbergiella sp. | reverse complement strand
CAGCTCCAGCGCCGTCTCATCGGAGGAAAAGATCCGGATCACCGCCTTTGCCAGCGCCTCGGGATCTCCTTTTTGAAACAGCAGTCCCCCGATCCCATGCCGCACCACGCCAGGAATCCCCCCGGTATCGCTGGCCGCCACCGGCACGCCGAGCAGCTGCGCCTCTCCCACGGAATTGGGAGAATTCTCCATGGCGGAGGGACAGAGGAACACATGGCAGGAAAGATAGGCACGCTTCATCCCCTCCGCGTCCAGCCTTCCCAGCACGCAGATCCTGTCCATCAGGCCGTTCTTCTCCGCCAGACTGCGCAGATACTTCCCGTAGGCCGGGATCTTCAGACGGCTCTTCACACCGCCCGTTCCCAGCACGCTGTTTCCCGCCACGGCCACCGTGGTCTCCGGAAACGCCTTCAAAATCCCGGGCATAGCCTGCAGAAGATAATGGAAGCCCTTGATCGGATAATCCGCCTGGCTCACAAATATCTCGTACTGTCTGCAGTGATCCAGGGCCCAATCGCCCTCATAAAAACAGTCCCGCAGCGTCTCGTTCATGAAATGATAGACCGCCTGCGGACAGAGCGCGGACGCCTCCTTTCGGTCGAACGGCGTCCTTCCCGTGACGTGTCCCGCCAGCTTCAGCAGCATTTCCTCCCGCCGGGCCCGGGCCTGGAATTTTTGCTGCTGCTGCGCCAGACTGTCCCTTTTCAGCACATCCCGCAGCGTCCTGGAGCGCTGTACCGCTGGGGGCAGATCCGCCATATATGCCCGGGCGATGGCTCCCATCATGCCCTGCAGCCCCACCAGCGTCCGTTCCGGCCTTCCAAAGACTTTGGCGCAGGCATAGCCATGGGGAAATTCCGTTCCGAAAATATGCACCGCATCCGGTGTGAAATCCGTCAGGATCTCCGAAAACCGCGCCTCCAGAGACGGATCGTACCGCTCCGGGCGCTCCAGATCCTCCGAAAAACCATAACAGGCCACTTCCCGGCTGCGGGGGCCGAACCGCAGCTTCCGGTTCAGTGCGGAAAGCGCCCCCTCCGCCGGAAAGCAGACGCCCAGCTGCAGCTCCTCCGACTCCTGCTCCAGCAGGCTCTGAAAAAGCCCTGAAAGCCATCCCTCCCGGACGCTGTATGCCGTGGAAAGCTGCCGGGCGATGACCGGCAGCATGATATTGCAGACCCAAAGAACTCGCATAAATCCCCATTCCGGAGCGTTTACGCGACGGGGCGCACCCCGCCGGAAGACCTACCGGCCCGCTCCCTTTCCCATCATCCGATACAATCCGGCTTTCAGACCGTTATAGATGCCTGACAGCTGTTCATTTTCCGCAATCTTCGTGCGCAGCGGTGCCAGCGTCAGCAGCATTACGGCCTGATAGCCCAGCACCTTCCGCCACCCCAGATACCGTCTTGCAATCTCTCCGTGTTCCTGTGCGGAAATCCGACGGTTTTCCGCCGTTTCGGAAAACCCGCCGCCCTCATAGTCCGCCACCAGCAGCTCCGTATAGACCACTTCCGCCATCTTCTCATAAATGCAATACAGGAAATGTTCATAATCCGCCCGCACCCGATACCGCGTATCGTATCCGCGTTCTGAAAACAGTCTGGCGTCATAAAAACAGACCTGATGACAGGGCACATTCCGATAACAGGTAAAGTCATTCACTTCGGGGGCCGAATAAACCACACATTTCTGCCGAACATTATATTGATTCCCATAGAAAATCCGCATCCGTTCTTTATAAATACGACCTTCCTTTTCCGGATCTTTGCATTTTTTATTTTCGATCACTTTTTCCATACGGTTCAGCACTTGGACATCATGCAGTACATCTCCGCAATTCAGAAACATTACATACTGCCCGCTGACAACTGAAAGCGCTTGATTCATCGCATCGTAAATACCGGCATCTTTCCCCGTGAGTACCCGAATCCGGCTGTCCGAAGGCAGCAAATCCAAAGATCCATCCTGAGAGCCTCCGTCCTTGACAATGATCTCATAATTGCCGTACTGCTGCGTCAATACGCTTTCCACAGTAGACAACAGTTTTTTCCCGGGATTGAGGCATACAATCACAATACTAAAAGAATTCTGAACCATTGATCCATTCCCACTTATAAAAAATCCAAGACCGATAAGGCAGTATCTGTATTCCGCTGCCGGAGGCCATGCGCAGAAACTGGGCGAAATAAAGCAGGCAGAACAAAATCAGGGCGGCCGTCGCCAATTTTCTTCTCCGTCCGTTTTCCATCGACACAATCAGCCCGGGCGCCAGCAAAATCTGCGGTGCAGTCGCATAATAAGTCAGTCGGGATACCAGCGGCAGAAAAGAGCCGCAGGTGTAGAGCAGAAAGCCCATGACACTGAGCTTGAGGTAAAACCGGTTCTCTTCTTTTTCAAGCCCTTCCCGGCAAACAAACGCCATCAAAAACATGGCCAGACAGCGCAGGATCCCTGACGCATTGGCCCATATCCCCACATCCTGAGACAGATATACCGTCTCACGGAAGGTCGGATAGAGAAACAGGGCCAGTGACATCACCTGCTTTTGAAAAACGACCGCCAGAACGGCCAGCGCCGCGATCAGCGCGCAAATCCGCCTGTTCCAGCGAAGTCTCGCCAGCCAGAACAGCGGGATCACCACCAGCACAGATTTATGGAACAGCGCTGCAAACAGAACCGTCAGCACAAACCTTCCGTATTCCCGCCGCAGCACATGCCGCAGACTGCACATGACCAGCGCCAGCACAAAATAATAGCGCACTGTGGTGAAAGTCCGAAAATACAGCCCCAGCGTCATGAACATGAAAAAAGAAAGGACGAAGCTTTCGCTCTGCCCGTACATCGCCCGCAAAAAGAGGAACACCGTGGCCATCCCGAAAAGCGCGAATACCAACAGGTAATTTTCATAACCGGACAGCGTATAAACAGCCCTGACCACAAAATTGAAGCCGGGTTCTGTCACCACATAGGAGGCATCGGTGCCAGCCCAGATCTCATGGAAAATATCCACATATTTTCCGTAATCATTCCCTACTTCCACCCGAAGTGCCGCCACCATCGAAAGCGTGAGAAAAATGCCCGAAAGGCACAGACAGTTAAAGGCCCGCTGCCTGGTCAGCTGACCGTATCCGTTCCGGCCGACAGGCCTTCCCGTCCTCCGCGCCGGCAAGTCCTCCGACTGTGCGCCTCCGTCCGACCTATCCGCCAGAGCATGAGGGAATACAGCATCTTCCTCCTGCCGCACCTGCACGCCTTCGTCTGCCCGCAGACCGACCGCTCCATACTTTCTGGGGACAGCAGACATCAGATAAGCCAGCGCAACCGTCAACGCTGCGACCAGACCGTAAAAGACCATACGCTACAGCCCCCTTTTCGCATCCAAGATCCCCGAAAAAAGCAGGCGCAGCGCTTCCCGGAAGCCGATCCGCCCCGTGCACATCTTTTCTCTGTTTTTGAAAAGAAACCGGATTCCCACGAGCTGCGCAAGCCTGCCGTAGAGCACATGATAAAGCACGCCTCTGTCATGGAAAAATTTCTCATCATAACCATGAAACCAGGTGGAAGGTCTCGGGATCTCCTCCCCAATCTCCACCGGAACCGCATATACCTTAAGGCCTCTGCGGATGCAGTCACTTAAGAAAAGGCTGTCCTCTCCGTTGGCATATTTTGCGCCGCCGCCGAACAGCAGGGAAAATGTCACATTTTTTTCATGCAGCTTCGCAGTACGCACAGCAATGCTGTACGCCGGATACCGGCCGCAGTTGTACAGACGGACCCGGTGAGCGCTTTCCGTCCAATAGGTCCGCCGCTCTTCCTGCACCCGGACGTTGAACAGCAGCATATCCGCCTCCGGATGCTGAGCAAATGTCCGCAATACCGTTTCCGCAGCCCCCTGACGGTACACGATATCTTCGTCCGCGAACAAACAGATATCCGCTTCCGCCCGCATAAGCGCCGTATTGCGCGACAGTCCCACCCCTTTTTCGGCCAGGCTCCAGCACTGCATCAAATGCCCTTCCCAGACAAAGGTTTCAAATCTATTTTTTTCGCACTGATTGACGATGATGCTGTCCGCCGCAAGCCGCATTGTCTTCGCCAGTTCTTTGACATCCTGATTCACCGCCGATACCAAAAACTGCAGCTTCATGCTATATTCCCTCCGCCCGACCTTTTTCCCCTTCTATACAGACCATAATACAGATTCAGGAAATGTCCGTCCGCCTCTGTAATGACAAAACCGCATATTTGTACATCCTGCAATCTCAGCGTCTCCAGCACAGGACCCAAACGGCGCAGACAGGGCGTCCCCCAGGGAATCCCGATCACCGCAGGGACGGCCCGCAGCCGACCGAAGTCCTCTCCCGTCTCCGCCTCCTCAAGAGATACCTCCGCAGCGGCACACTTTTCTGACAGCCAGTATAGATTTGCCTTCAGCTTATCCTCCCAATAAGTATCCCGGGATTTTGTCCGGTAGCCCAACACCGGATACGGATAACAGCGCGTTACATCCTCCGCCAGGAAAACGGAATCGTCCAGCACATAATATCCCGCCAGAAGCAGAACGCCCGCCAGAAATCCAAGAATCGCTCCCAACTCTACAGCATAGAGCACCCGGTTCTCCCTTGTCACGGGTTCTGCCGGTGTGACCTTCCACGCCTCAATGGCGGTCAACCCCCGATCCGCCATCGTTTTCCCAAATGCTTCCATAGCCTGAATATAGGCATCCCGCACCCGATTGGAAAGCTCCTCGCTTCCGGTCGTAAAACCAACGTCCAAAAACTCAGGATCGGACGCGATTGAAGTATCCAGACAGGCCTCGGCCTCTTCCCTGCTCAGCTCCGGCACGGCCTCCAGCACCGCAGGAACTACCTTGTCCGACCGCATCACATCTCCCCAGGTATAGGCATTGTATTCATTGATAAAAGCCTTGAGCGTTTCATCCTCTTCCTGTACGTTATATCGGATGGCGAACAGCACCTCCGCCCGGTACTGCGGTCCTCCTGCAGACAACAGCCGCACGAGGGCATAAACACCACCGGCCAGCAGGGCGCCCAGAACCGCAGCTGCCGCGACAAGCCATATTTTTTTTCGCACACACAGGGAAAATCTTTTCCAATCAACCCCCGCATCCCAGAATTTTCGCCCGCCTTCTGTCATTTCCTTTTCCTGCATATATACCTTCTCCAACTGGTCTACTTTTCCTGCTCCCGTACGTGTTCCTTCAGCGCCGTCACCTGCTTGCTGTCCACCCCTTCCGTACTGTCCGGCGTGAACAGGATTTTCACTGTCAGAAGCATCAGCTTAATGTCCAGCCAAACGGAATAATTTTCAATATAAAACAAATCCAGCTTCAGCTTGTCATAAGGGGTCGTATTATATTTCCCATAAACCTGAGCGTAACCCGCCAATCCGGCTTTGACTTTCATGCGGAACGCGAACTCCGGCATTTCTTCCATATATTGGGCAATGATCTCCGGACGCTCCGGCCGGGGACCTATGAAGGACATTTCTCCTTTCAGGATGTTGATGAGCTGGGGCAGCTCGTCGATGCGTACCGTCCGGATGAACCTGCCGATGGGTGTGATGCGGGAATCATTTTTGGAAGCCAGTCTGGCCACCCCATCCTTTTCCGCATCCACCCGCATGCTGCGAAATTTCATGATCTGAAATTCCTTGGCATCCCGGGTACAGCGCACCTGCTTATACAGCACCGGACCGCCATCATACAGACGAATTGCGGCAGCCGTAATGAGCATGACAGGAGAAGCCAGCACCAGCAGGAACAGCGCACAGACCACATCAATGATTCTCTTGAGCATCCGCTGCTCTATGTTCAGCGCGTATTCCCTGGTCAATAAAATCGGTGTATCAAACAAATGGAGCTGAGAACTTCCCTTGACAATGACATCCGGAATCTTCGGCATCATATAGATCCGAATTGAGCGGCTGTAGCAATATTTTAACAGTTCATTCCGATCCTTCGTAGGAATATCCCAGAGCACAATAGCGTCATAATCCGCCACAGCGCGGATGATCGCCTCATATCCCGCTTCAATAGGGATACAGCATTCCACGCTGTACTTATCCTGACGCGAAGCAAATTTGTTCAGGATATCCTCAATCGGCCGCTCTCCGTGTACCAAAAGCAGCCGCCGCGGCGGAAAGATCCTGCGGTATAGAAAATTCGTAAACCAATCCCAAAACGCGAAAAACAGAAGCTGACGAATCGTCATGGAAATCATATGCTCCCCGCCCAGCATAAACCATCCATACATCAAGGAAAGCTGGCTGTAGGAAATGACATTCACACATAACAGGGAAAACAGCTCCGAAAGAAAAATGTCCATTGGCTTTAAATAGCCGATCTTCAGAGCATTATACGTATTGGAAAAGAAAAGAAGCAGCACAAAATACAGCCCGATGATCAGACGGTGCCCGTTGACATTGAACCGATTCATGGTTTTATTCATAATGTGCTGATAATAATAAGTAAACCAGTCATGCGCGTAAAAGGAAGTCAGAATGCACAGCCCGATCAGGGACAATGCCAGTATGAGAAGTCTCTTTTGCGAATCCTTCTTCTTCCTCATGGTTTCTCATTCCTCCGAAAGTCTTCCCTCTGTATTTCTCTTCGCCCGGATGCTCACAGTCTGCGCAGCGTAGCCCGCACCGCCCAGAAACAAAAATACCATGCGCTTGCCGGAACAGATAGTTTTTCCTGAATCCGATAGAGGTTCCAAATGCGGGAAAGTGCCGCCATCTTATTGGAAGACAGGGATCTTTTCGGCCGCCTGTAAATGACCAGGTTCTCGTCCAGCCCCCAGGCCGTATAGCCAGCCCGCAAAATCTGCCACCAGGCTGCGGTATCTTCGCTTTTGATATCCGGCATATACAGAAGCGCCCGATCGATCTTGGTCAGGTCGAACATCACGGTGCTCGTAAAAATCACAGTCCGGGAAAGCGCCTGCCGATAAGAAAGCGTCCGCGGCGCCCGCACAACCTTTCCGGTTCCCGCAGCGTCCTCATCCCCGAATTCATAGGACGTAAAGACAAAAGCGGCATCCTTTTGCCGCAAAAAGTCCAGCTCCCGTTCCAGCTTGTCCGCCCGCCAGACGTCATCCGCATCCAGAAAGGCCAGATACCTGCCTTTCGCCTGCTGTATCCCGGTATTGCGGGCACTTGCAGCTCCCTTCTTCCCGGGCGCCGTCTCCAGGAGCCGGATGCGCCCGTCTTTTCCCGCCAGCTGCACCATCAGGGGCCTGCTGCCGTCGGTAGAATGATCGTCCACCAGAAGCAGCTCCCAGTCGGAGAATGTCTGCGCCTCCACCAGCTCCACTGTTTTTTCCAGATAAACCGCCGCGTTGTACACGGGCGTCACAATGCTGACCGCTGCCATTCTCTGCGCTCCTACAGTTCTTCTTTCACCAGATAAATCGGCCGCTTTTTCACTTCCATATAGGTTTTGGCCAAATACTGCCCCAGAATTCCGACACAGAACAGCTGGACACCGCTTACCAAAAGAATGATGCATACCAGAGACGGCCAGCCAGCCACCGGATCATGGAACATCAGGTTCTTGACAATCAGCGCCAGGATCGCCACAAAGGCGACAAAGCAAAAGAGTACGCCCATCACTGAGGAAATCGCCAGCGGCACCGTGGAAAAGGCCGTGATCCCATCGATTGAATAGAGGAACAGCTTCCAGAAATTGAACTTTGTTTCCCCTTTTGCCCGCTCCACATTTTCATATTCCAGCCATTTGGTTTCAAAACCGACCCATCCGAAAATCCCTTTGGTAAATCGGTTGTATTCACACATAGACAAAATGGAATCCACCACCTGTCTGGTCATCAGCCGGTAATCCCGGGCACCGTCCACGATCTCCGTTTTGGAGATCCGGTTCATAAGCCGATAAAACAGGCGCGCGAAAAAGGAACGGATCGGGGGTTCTCCTCTCCTTGTCACCCTTCTTGTCGCCACTGAGTCATATCCCTTTTTGATCCAGGAAAACATTTCGGGCAAAAGCGACGGCGGATCCTGCAGATCCGCATCCATCATCACCGCATAATCTCCCTGCGCCCGGCGAAATCCTGCATAGATTGCGGCCTCTTTTCCAAAATTACGGGAAAAAGATACCAGGTGCACCCGAGTGTCCCGTTCGTGAAGCTTTTTCACTTCCGACGCAGTCCCATCCTTCGACCCGTCATCCACGTAAATGAGTTCCACTTCCAGCTCTTCCGCTTCAAAGAAAGGCGTATTTTTCATCAATTCCTCATAAAAAAGCGGAATGTTCTCTTCTTCATTATAACAGGGTACAATCACACTCAGCAGCATTTTTCCTCCCAGCGGGTACGGCCCTATCCGCCCATTCGGAACGAACGGCTCATGCCGTTTCGTCCAGCCGGACTCTGTCCGCGATCCTCGCAATGTACTCACTGTTGGTGGGTCTGGCGGAGCCTGTCATGCGGCTGAATCCGAACAGTTCCTCAAACATTTCCGGATTTCCCCGCTCCCAGGAAACTTCAATCGCATTGCGGATCGCCCGCTCCACCCGCTGCAGCGTGGTCTTGTACCGTCTCGCAATCACAGGATACAAAAGCTTCGTCACGCTGCTCACCAGTTCCATATCGGAAACGGACAGGATCACCGCTTCCCGTAAATAATAATAACCTCTCAAATGTGCCGGGATCCCCAGTTCCAGCATCAGCTTTGAAACATATCGTTCTGTCTCCAGCGCGCTTTTCTTTTCTGCCAGCATACTGCTCCTCCTTCTTCCGCGAACGATTGTTTTGGAACGCGGCATTTTCCCGCATCCATATCCATCTTAACACGCAAAAGATATGACAGAAAACGAAAAGGCATCGATAAATTTCGCGCTTTTCTGCAAAAACACAGATCAAAGCCAATCTGTCCCGCCGTTTTTCTCCAGGGTCTCCACCACCTGCTTCACTCGCTGCGCTTCCGCTCTGGGCAGCACCAGTATGGCTTTTTTCCCTTCCACCACTACCAGATCCTGCACCCCCACAGCAGCGATCAGCTTCTGACCGCCATATATCACACAGTTTGCGGCATCCAGCAGCAGCGTGTTCCCGAACGCGATGTTGCCGTCACCATCCGGCGTCCGTACGGCCTCTAACGTATCCCAGCTTCCCACATCGTTCCAGCCAAAATCTCCCTCTAACATGAGGACGCCCCTGGCCCGCTCCATAATGCCGTAATCCACCGAGATCTTAGGAATGGATGGGTACACCTCCTGTATAACGTCTGCCTCTTCCGGCGTTCCCATAGCCCTCCCGATTTTTTCCAGGCAAAAATAAATATCAGGCAAAAGTTCCCGGAAATATCGAAGGATCGTAGACGCCTTCCAGACGAACATACCGCTGTTCCAGGCGTAACAGCCATCATCCAAATATACTCGCGCAGTGCCCGCATCCGGCTTTTCCACGAATTCCTCCACTGCGCGATAAAATTTGCCCGGTACCGGACGATTCTTGATATAACCGTATCCCGTGGAAGGAAACGTCGGGCGAATCCCAACGGTTACCAGCGCATCCGTTTCTTCTGCGGCGCGCACTGCCAGGCGCATCACGCGGGTATATTCCGCTTGATTCCGGATATGATGATCAGCGGCGAAAACACACATCACGCCATCTTCGTATTTTTTCACGATCTCCATGGCCGCATAGCCGATGCAGGCCGCCGTATTGCGGGCTGCCGGTTCCGCCAGCACATGGTCCCTGCGCAGCCGCCCCTCCGTGCGTTCCAGGAGCATCGGCACCTGGACGCGGTTGGTCACTACAAAAATATCCTGTGGATCGATAAACGAACGCTGTCTGTCTATCGTTTCATTTACCAGAATATCCCTGCCGGACAAATTCAGGAACTGCTTCGGTTCCTCTCTGGTACTCAGCGGCCAGAACCGTGTACCGCCCCCACCCGCCATAATGACGCCATATATTTTCATTCTGTTTCCCGTCTGTTTCCCGTCTTTTCCTAATCCTGGTTCTAATTTGCCGCCTGGCACACCGGCACCGCTGTCAGGCATGTGCATCTGCAGCACCGATCCTGCCGCCTGCCCTGCAAACTCTGTTCCGCCGCGCCGAACTTTCCCACTCAGCCCGCGGAGTCCTTTTTCCGGAAGCCGGATTCCAGCGTGCCTTCCCGCAGCTCAATGTCCTGTACCACCGGGGAGGAGGGAAATTTGTTATAGCCGATCTGTCCCAGGCTCTCCGGCACGTATATCGTTACCCCATCCACTTCATAGGAGGAGGCTGGCCAGTCTCCGTAATCCTGCTGCCAGAAATAAAAGGGCTCACCCGCAAATTCCAGCACCATTTGGCTTAAATTATACCCCCTGTAAAGCAAAAATGCTACCAATATCGCAGTAAATCCGTAAAA
>CANQTI010000053.1 GCA_947626725.1 uncultured Eisenbergiella sp. | reverse complement strand
GTGCTGGTGGGCAAGGAGAAGAAGGACCGGATCATGAGCCCCGAAGAGCGCCGCATCGTGTCCTATCATGAGGTGGGGCATGCGCTGGTGGCGGCCCTGCAGAAGAATTCCGAGCCCGTGCAGAAGATCACCATCGTGCCCCGCACCATGGGCGCGCTGGGCTATGTGATGCATGTGCCGGAGGAGGAGAAGTTCCTGAACACCCAGGCCGAGATCCACGATATGCTCGTGGGCTATCTGGGGGGACGCGCGGCGGAGGAGATCGTGTTCGATACGGTCACCACGGGAGCGGCCAACGATATCGAACAGGCAACAAACCTGGCCCGTTCCATGGTGACGCGGTTCGGCATGAGCAAGAAGTTCGGCCTGATCGGGCTGGAGTCCATCGAGAGCCAGTACCTGGAGGGGCGCAGCGTCCTGAACTGTTCCGATGTCACGGCGGCGGAGATCGATCAGGAAGTGATGAAGATCCTGAAGGAATGCTATGAAGAGGCGCTTTCGCTCCTGTCGGCGAACCGGGAAGTGATGGATAAGCTGGCGGCGTTCCTGATCGAAAAAGAGACGATCACCGGCAAGGAGTTCATGAGGATTTACCGCGAGATCAAGGGATTGCCGGAGCCTCCGGAGGGAGAGGCGCCGGAAGAAGCACATCGCGTGTCAGCGAAAGATACCGTGACGGATGCGGGTCAGAGCACACCGGGTACAGATCGAAGCGCGGCCATCGGGCAGCAAGACGTGCCGCCAGGTCATAACGCGCCGGGTACAGATCGAAGCGCGGCCGTCGGGCAGCAGGATGCGCCAACGGACCAGAATGTGTCGGGGGCGGATCGAAGCGCGGCCATCGGGCAGCAGGATGCGCCGGCGGACCAGAATGTGTCGGGAGCGGAGCAGAGCGCGGCCGTCGGGCAGCAGAGTATGCCGACGGGCCAGAGCACAGCCGTCGGGCAGCAGGATGTGCCAGTGGGTCAGAGCGCATCAGGCATGAGCCAGGGCGCATCAGATGCGGACCGAAATGTGCCGCCAGCGGAACGGAATACATCTGCCGGCCGGCAGGAAGCGCCGGAACAAAAGTCGTGGACGCCGCCTGCACCGGGGCCGGAGGCCAGGGACAGAGGGCCGACAGGAAGGTTTTCCGGCGTGCCTATAAAAAAAGAAGAAGATGAATGACCGGAATGGCTCCTCCTCATGAGGAGCCATATTGGTATCCGGAAGGGAGTATTCCGTGTTCAATTTTGAAGAAGAACTCAAAAAATTGCCGCCCAAACCCGGTGTTTATATCATGCACGATGCGGATGATGCCATCATCTATGTGGGAAAGGCTGTCAGTCTGCGGAACCGGGTCCGCTCCTATTTCCGGGAGAGTACAGTCAAAAGTCCCAAGATTCAAAAGATGGTGACGCTGATCGCCCGGTTCGAGTACATTGTTACGGATTCCGAGCTGGAAGCGCTGGTGCTGGAAAACAATCTGATCAAGGAGCACAATCCCAAGTACAACACCATGCTGAAGGATGACAAAACGTATCCTTACATCAAGGTGACGATGGGCGAGGCGTTCCCGCGGGTGCTGTTTTCCCGGCAGATGAAAAAGGACAGGTCCCGTTATTTCGGCCCCTTCACCTCTGCGGCGGCTGTGAAAGATACCATTGAACTGCTGAATCGGCTGTTTTCGCTGCGTACCTGCAGCCGCGTGCTGCCCAGGGATACCGGACTGGAACGGCCCTGCCTGAATTTTCACATCGGGCAGTGTTTGGCACCTTGTCAGGGAAACATCAGTCAGGAGGAATACCGCGGAAACGTGGAGAAGGCGCTGGAATTTTTGAACGGAAACTACGCCATGATCCTGGACGATCTGAAAGCGAAAATGGAAAATGCGGCCGAGAATTTGGAATTTGAAGAAGCGGCCCGGTTCCGGGATCTGTTCAACAGTGTCCGCTCGGTTTCCCAGAAGCAGAAAATCACCGACAGCGACGGTGAGGATAAGGATATCATTGCGCTGGACAAGGACGGCGGGGAGGCCGTGGTCCAGGTGTTTTTCGTGCGGGGTGGCAAGCTCATCGGCAGGGAACATTTTTATATGACCCGGGTGGAGGATTCGGACAAAGCGCAGATTCTGCTGGATTTCGTCAAACAGTTTTACGCCGGGACGCCCTATGTGCCCAGAGAGCTGATGCTGCAGAAGGAGATCGAAGAGGTCCCGGTTCTGGAGGAGTGGCTGAGCGCCAGACGAGGCGCGCGGGTGTATATTCGGACGCCGAAAAAGGGGCAGAAGGAAAAACTGGTGGAGCTGGCCGAAAAAAATGCCCGCATGGTGCTGGAGAAAGACCGGGAGCGGATCAAGCGGGAGGAAGCCCGGACCGTGGGCGCGGTGCGGGAAATCGCCGGGCTTTTGGGACTGCCGCTGTTAGAGCGGATGGAGGCCTTCGATATTTCCAATATCAGCGGCTTTGAAAACGTGGGCTCCATGGTGGTTTTTGAAAAGGGGAAACCCAAACGCAGCGATTATCGGAAATTCCGAATCAAAACCGTGGCGGGGCCGGATGATTACGCCTGCATGCGGGAGGTCCTTACCAGACGTTTTACGCACGGTTTGGAAGAAGCGAAGGAAATGGAGGAAAAACAGCTTTCGGAGGAGTTCGGCAGCTTCACGAAGTTTCCGGACCTTCTGCTGATGGACGGCGGCCGGGGGCAGGTCAATATCGCTCTGCAGGTGCTTTCTGAGCTGGGGCTGTCTATCCCCGTGTGCGGTATGGTCAAGGACGATAATCATCGGACGAGGGGCTTATATTTTCATAATGCGGAACTCCCCATCGAACGCACTTCAGAGGGCTTTCGCCTGATCACCCGGATACAGGACGAAGCGCACCGGTTTGCCATTGAATACCACCGTTCCCTGCGGTCAAAGGATCAGGTGAAAAGTGTATTGGATCAGATCCCCGGTGTGGGGCCGGCCAGACGGAAAGCGCTGATGCGCGCGTTCCCTTCCATTTATGAGGTGCGCGCCGCGACGGCGGAGGAGCTGTCCGAAAAGGCAGGCCTGCCCGCGCATGTGGCAGAGGAGATCCACAGCTTTTTCCATCGTTCGGATACTGCCGGCAGTGTATCGGCGCAGTAAAGGGGATGCCCGGGGATAAATTCCGGTTGTCGGCCATTCGGTTTTGTGTTAAGATAAAGGTTGGGAAAACGGGGCTGTCCCGGTGGGCGGTGCTTCCCGTGTCCGACATGAATGAATGCAGGAAAAGCGGCTGGAGGGGATTGGCCTATGGCGAGCATCAGTCTGACGAAGATCATTGACAAAATGAAGCTGGAGAACCTGACTCCGGAGATCGAGGTGAAGGGAATCCGCATCATGCAGCCGGACATCAACCGTCCTGCGCTGCAGATGGCCGGATATTTTGAGCATTTTGAGGCCACCCGCCTGCAGATCATCGGGTTTGTGGAGTATTCTTATATCGGAAGCCTGCCGGAGGACGAGGAGAGAGAGGTGCTGGAGAAGCTGCTGTCTTATCCGATCCCCTGTATCGTCTTCTGCCGGGAGCTGCATCCGGACGAGCTGTTTCGTCAGATCGCCATTGAAAAGGGCGTTCCGCTTCTGATGACGCGCAAGGCGACCAGTACTTTTACCGCAGAGATCATCCGGTGGCTCAACGTGAAGCTGGCGCCCTGTATTTCGGTACACGGTGTGCTGGTGGATGTATACGGGGAAGGCGTGCTGATCACGGGAGAAAGCGGCATCGGCAAATCAGAGGCGGCGCTGGAGCTGATCAAGCGAGGACATCGCCTGGTGACGGATGATGTGGTGGAGATCCGCAAGGTGAGCGAGGATACACTGGTAGGGAGCGCGCCGGATATTACGAAGCATTTCATTGAGCTGCGGGGCATCGGCATTATCGATGTGAAGGCGCTGTTCGGTGCGTCCAGCGTCAAGGAGACGCAGAATATCGACATGGTGATTCGGCTGGAGGATTGGGACAAGGAAAAGGAGTACGACCGTCTGGGGCTGGAGGAGGAGTATACGGAATATCTGGGCAATAAAGTGGTGTGCCACAATATTCCCATCCGTCCCGGCCGGAACCTGGCTATCATATGCGAGTCCGCCGCAGTCAATCACCGACAGAAGAAAATGGGATACAATGCGGCCCAGGAACTTTATCTGCGGGTGCAGAATTCCCTGGCGCGCCGCAGAGAGGAAGACGGGGACGACGACGATAACGGAATCTGAGTTCCGGAAGGGGTACCGTTTCAAAAAGAGAAGAGAAAAGGGGAGAACGCATGCGTAAGTATTGTTTTGGCGTGGATCTGGGAGGGACCACGGTGAAGCTGGGTCTGTTCGATACGGAAGGGGATATTGTGGACAAGTGGGAGATCCCTACCGTTCTGGAGCATGACGGAAAAGAGATCCTGCCGGATATCGCCCGGAGCATCCTTCAGAAAATGGAAATGCGGGGCATGGAGCGGGAGGAAGCGCTGGGAGTAGGAATCGGCGCTCCCGGGCCGGTGGATTCGGAGGGCACGATCTATGGGGCGGTGAATCTGGGCTGGGGTACATTCAATTTGAAAAAAGAACTGCAGTCGTTTTTGAATATGCCCGTAGAGGCCGGGAACGATGCCAATGTGGCGGCTTTGGGCGAGATGTGGCAGGGCGGCGCCCGCGGTTATCAGGACGTGGTGCTGGTGACGCTGGGAACCGGCGTGGGCGGAGGCGTTGTCACGGGCGGCAAAATCCTGCCGGGTGCAGTGGGGGCTGCAGGAGAGATCGGTCATATGCATGTGGAAGACGGTGAGGCGGAGCGGTGCAACTGCGGCGGCTGCGGCTGTCTGGAACAGTATGTTT
Source organism: uncultured Eisenbergiella sp. (assembly GCA_947626725.1). Taxonomy (GTDB): domain Bacteria; phylum Bacillota; class Clostridia; order Lachnospirales; family Lachnospiraceae; genus Gallintestinimicrobium. The sequence goes on along the minus strand of CANQTI010000053.1, from coordinate 5,578 downwards.
CGGCGACCGGTGTGGTGCGGCTGGCGAAACGGAAGCTGGCGGCGGACGATTGTCCCAGCATGATGCGTAAGGACAATCTGACCGCGAAGGATGTCTGGGATGCGGTGAAGCAGAACGATGCGGCAGCGCTGGAGGTGGCGGAGAAATTTGGCTGGTACCTGGGAAAGGCGCTGGCCGGGATCGCCTGTGTGGTGAATCCGGAAACCTTTGTCATCGGCGGCGGGGTGTCCAGAGCAGGAGATGTCCTCTTGGATTTCACTCAGAAATATTTTCGAAAATACGCGTTCAATGCGTGCAGAGGAACGCTGTTCACCCTGGCGAAGCTGGGGAACGACGCAGGCATATACGGTGCGGCACGGATGGTTCTGGATTAAACGGATGGCAGGACTGCCGAAAGACGGCATAATTCGCCTTTTTGACGCATAGGATAATGGGGGCGGCCTGAAAGGCCGTCCCGCAGCCAAAGAGCGGATGCTGAGGACGAGTGCAAAGGGGCGTTGGGAACGTGAGCAGGGCGCTGATGGAGTTTTTCAAAACGATGCTGCCGGAGGATCATATCCTCATGGATGAGCCGATGGACAGGCATACAACCTTTCGTATAGGCGGGCCTGCCAGATGTCTGGTGACGATAGATACTGTCAGCCAGTTGGCGAGAGCTTTTTCTTATCTGCAAAAGGCCGGCTGGGATTATTTCCTGTTGGGAAACGGGAGCAATCTTCTGGTAGGCGATAAGGGTTATCGAGGCGTTGTCATCCGGTTGGGGAGAGATTTCGCCGATGTGTCTGTCAGGGGCGACCGGCTGGAGGCCGGCGCGGGTGCAGCGCTTTCCGCAGCGGCGCGAACGGCAATGGAGGCTGGCCTGACCGGCCTGGAGTTTGCTTCCGGGATCCCCGGCACGCTGGGCGGCGCCGTGCGGATGAATGCCGGGGCCTATGGCGGCGAAATGGCGCAGGTCGTGGAGGAAGTGCAGATCATGGCGCCGGACGGCGAGATTTTGACGCTGGACAATGAGACGATGGAATTTGGGTACCGTACCAGTGCCATCAGGAACAGACCGTATACCGTGCTGAGCGTTACCTTGCGGCTTTCCTTGGGAGATCGGGAACAGATTGGGGAGGTTATGCGGGATCTGGCCGAGCGGCGCAGAAAGAAACAGCCGCTGGAATATCCCAGCGCGGGCAGTACCTTCCGGCGGCCGGAGGGGTATTTTGCCGGGAAGCTTATTATGGATGCCGGGTTAGCGGGGATGCGCTGCGGGGGCGCGCAGATCTCTGAAAAGCACTGCGGTTTTATCATCAACACGGATCACGCGACGGCGGCGGATGTGGCTCGGCTGATTGCAGAAACAAAGAAGACGGTACAGGACCGATTCGGGGTACGGCTGGAACCGGAAGTGATTTTCCTGGGCGATTTCTGAAGCGTACGGCGGGGGATACCAATGAGATTTGTGATTGTGACAGGAATGAGCGGCGGGGGGAAAAACACTGCTCTGCGTATGCTGGAGGATATGGGTTATTATTGCGTGGACAATCTTCCGCTCCGCCTGATCGAGAAATTTATGGAGCTTTTGTCTGAGCCAAATGCGGAGATCACCCGGGTGGCCATGGGAGTGGATGTGCGCACAGATCAGTCCTTTTTGCAGGTGGAACAGATTCTGCGTTCTCTCAGGCAGAGCGGAATGCCGTTTGAGATCCTTTTTATGGAGGCATCGGACAGCGTCCTTCTGAAGCGATATAAGGAGAGCCGCCGGATGCATCCGCTGTGTACGCCTGACCATCCCAGGGTAGAGGACGGCATTTCCAGAGAACGGGATATTTTAAAGCATATCAAAAAAGATGCGGATTATGTTATCGATACTTCAAAGCTTCTGACGCGGGAGCTGAAAGAAGAGCTGGATCGTATTTTTGTGAAAAATGAGGAATATAACAGCCTCATGATCAATATACTTTCTTTTGGATTCAAGCATGGCATTCCGGCGGACGCGGATCTGGTGTTTGACGTGCGGTTCCTGCCCAATCCCTTTTATATTGACGAACTGAAAGAGATGACCGGAAATGACAGGGGGGTAAGGGATTATGTTATGTCCTTCCCGGAGGCAGGCGCGTTTCTGGACAGGCTGACGGAGATGCTTCAGTTTCTAATTCCAAACTATGTTCGGGAAGGAAAATACCAGCTCGTGGTGGGAATCGGCTGTACCGGCGGGAAGCATCGGAGCGTGACGCTGGCCAATGAGCTTTACCGGAGACTGAAAAATCCGGGGGCCGGGTATGGTGTGACGCTGAGCCACAGGGATATATAAGGGCGAGGCGCAAAGCAGAGGAGCGCGGGACCGGGCCGTAAGGAATATTGAGTGCGGCGTTGGACCGCGGGAATGTTTTTCGCGGGGCGCGCAGGGATATGGAAGATGTCTTTTTCATCGAAGGTTAAAGAAGAACTGTACCGGCATACGGGGACGGCGAGGCATTGCCAAATCGCGGAGCTGGCGGCGATTCTGCATTTCTGCGGGTCCTTGCATGTGTCGAAATCCGAAATTTTTCTAAAAATCCGGGCGGAAAACGCTTTAATTGTCAGAAAATGCTTTACATTGCTGGAGAAAGCGTTTAATATGAGTACGGAAGCAAAGGTTTTGCAGAAAGGGGAGAACGGGGTGTATCAGCTTTTGATCGACGATCAGGAGCTGGTACGGAAGGTTTTGCAAAGCACCCGATACCTGGATGCCGGCGGGGAACCGCAGGCAGATTTTCTGCGGTCGCCGGCAAATCGGCTCGTCCTTCGCAGCACATGCTGCCAGAGGGCCTTCCTTCGGGGAGCGTTTCTCTGTGCGGGCTCCATGAGCGATCCGGAAAAGGGGTACCATTTGGAAATCGTCTGCGGGCATGATCCCCAGGCGATGCAGGTGCAGGAGCTTTTGGCGGGATTCGGGATCGAGGCCCATATCGTGACGCGGAAAAAGTATCGCGTGGTCTATGTAAAGGAAGGTTCCGGGATCGCGGACTTCCTGAATCTGACGGAGGCTCACAGGGCATTGCTGGATTTTGAAAATTCCAGGGTGTTCCGGGATGTACGCAATACCGTAAACCGGAGGGTAAACTGCGAAACTGCCAACATTGCGAAAACGGTGAACGCGGCCGCAAAACAGGTAGAGGATATTTTGTTTTTGAAAGAGAAATACGGATTGGAGAAGCTGCCCGCGAATCTGCGTCAGATGGCCCAGGTGCGGCTGGAGAATCCCGATGCATCCCTGAAGGAGCTGGGGGCCTGTTTGGACCCGCCGGTGGGAAAATCGGGCGTGAATCATCGTTTGAGAAAGCTGTGTGAGTTGGCGGATAACATCAGGTCATAAGAAGGAGGAGAAAATTATGAAACAGAAAGCTGTGACGATTAAGCTGGAACAAGGCCTGGAGGCGAGGCCGGTTGCAATGCTTGTTCAGGTGGCGAGCAAGCACAGCAGTTCGGTTTACCTGCAGGTCGAAGGCAAGAAAGTGAACGCCAAGAGCATCATGGGCATGATGAGTCTCGGGCTTGACAGTGGTGAGATGGTAACAGTAATCGCCGACGGACCGGATGAGGAAGAAGCAGTCGCTGACATGACAGATTATCTTTGCGGCAAAAATTAAGAGCGAAAGCTGCGGGGGCATATGGAAAGATATGCCCCCTTTCCTTTGTCTGCCCGCCATGGACGCTGACGGATGTTTTTGGGGGGCGCTGCTTTCGGTGTAAGCTTGGGATCGGAGCGGAGGATAATATGGCGGGGAAGAAACTGCTGTTCATTTATAATCCGAGGGCCGGGAAAGGTCAGATCAAAAATAACCTGACGGATATTCTCGATATTTTCACAAAGGCCGGCTATCTCGTTACGGCCAGGCCTACCCAATACGCTGGTGAGGCCGTGGAGCTGGCACGGGACCGGGAGGACGGTTACGAGCTGGTGGTCTGCAGCGGAGGGGACGGTACACTGGATGAGGTGGTGAGCGGTCTGATGAAAAGCGGGCGAGAGTGTCCCGTGGGCTATGTTCCGGCAGGCAGCACCAACGATTTTGCCAACAGCCTGCATCTGCCAAAGAGCATGAAGCGTTCCGCTGCCGTGGCGGTGGAGGGGCGGCCGTTTCTGTGTGACGTGGGAACCTTTAACGACAGAACCTTCGTTTATATCGCAGCGTTTGGGCTTTTGACGGAGGTTTCCTATGAGACCCCTCAGGAAATCAAAAATGTTCTGGGTCATCTGGCCTATGTGCTGGAAAGCATCAAAAAGCTGGGTGCGGTCAGATCCTTTCGTCTGAAGGTTACGGCAGAGGAAACGGTGATCGAGGGCGATTTCCTCTACGGAATGGTGACCAATTCCACTTCCGTAGCCGGTTTCAAAGGGATCACCGGAAAGTTTGTGGATTTGAGTGACGGCCTCTTTGAGGTGACGCTGATTCGGCGGCCCAAGAACCTGGAGGAGATCAATCGGACTTTGAGTGCATTGGCAACGCAGGATATCGATACTTCATTGATGTATTGTTTTAAGACCGCGCGGCTGGAGGTGGAGTCGGAGGATGAGATTTCCTGGACGTTGGACGGGGAATTTGGAGGACGGCATACGGCGGTGCTGATCGAGAATCGGAAGCAGACACTTTCCATCATGACGCCGGCAGAGTAAAGCGGCCTGCTGTGCGTCCCATGGAGGACAATGTTTTGCGAAAAAAATCATGTTGTGTATTTTCTGGATTTGGGGTATAATCGTGGAGAAGTGAATCTGGCGGCAGTTTTCGGCCGCTGAAAATATTATTTTTATGGAGGTAATCTGAGATGTTAGTATCTGCTGCTGAGATGCTGAAAAAGGCGAAGACCGGTCATTATGCGGTCGGTCAGTTCAACATCAACAACCTGGAGTGGACGAAGGCGATCCTGCAGACCGCGCAGGAGCTGAATTCTCCCGTTATTCTCGGTGTGTCCGAGGGCGCCGGCAAGTATATGGGCGGTTATAAGACGGTCGTTGGCATGGTCAACGGGATGCTGGAAGAGATGGGTATCACAGTTCCTGTCGCGCTGCATCTGGATCACGGCACCTATGATCACTGTTATAAGTGCCTGGAGGCTGGTTTCTCTTCCATCATGTTCGACGGTTCTCATTATCCGATCGAAGAGAACGTTGCCAAGACCACGGAACTGGTGAAGGCTGCTCATGACAAGGGCGTTTCCATCGAGGCCGAAGTAGGCGCCATCGGCGGCGAAGAGGACGGCGTGATCGGCATGGGCGAGTGCGCGGATCCCGAAGAGTGCAAGAAGATCGCGGATCTGGGCGTGGATTTCCTGGCGGCCGGCATCGGCAATATCCATGGCAAATATCCCGCCAACTGGAAGGGCCTTTCCTTTGAGACGCTGGATGCGGTTCAGAAGCGCACCGGCGATATGCCCCTGGTTCTTCATGGCGGCACCGGCATCCCCGCAGACATGATCAAGAAGGCCATCAGCCTGGGCGTTGCCAAGATCAATGTGAACACCGAGTGTCAGCTGGCGTTTACGGCGGCTACCAGAGCGTATATCGAGGCGGGCAAGGATCAGCAGGGCAAGGGCTATGATCCCCGGAAGCTGC
>CANQTI010000052.1 GCA_947626725.1 uncultured Eisenbergiella sp. | reverse complement strand
CCAATGTGGAACGGGTGAAGCAGGAACTGACGGAATACGGGCTGGAGGCAGAGGACTGGGGCGGCAGTACGGTATTTGCGCCGGTGTCTGCCAAGACGGGCGAGGGCCTGCAGAACCTGCTGGAGATGATCCTCCTGACGGCGGAGGTGCTGGAGCTGAAAGCGAATCCGAACCGCAGAGCCAGGGGTATTGTCATCGAGGCCGAGCTGGATAAAGGCAGAGGCCCGGTGGCCAGAGTGCTGGTGCAGAAGGGAACGCTTCATGTGGGCGATTTCGTTTCCGCCGGTTCCTCCAGCGGCAAGGTTCGCGCCATGATCGACGACAAGGGAAAACGGGTGAAGGAGGCCACGCCTTCCACGCCAGTGGAGATTCTGGGACTTTCCGATGTGCCGGATGCGGGAGATGTATTCCTGGCCCATGAAAGTGATAAGGAAGCGAAATCCTATGCGGCAGCCTTCATCGATCAGAATAAAGAAAAGAAACTCGAGGAGACCAAGTCCCGGATGTCGCTGGACGATCTGTTCAATCAGATCAAGGAAGGAAACCTCAAGGAGCTGAACCTGATCGTCAAGGCCGACGTGCAGGGCAGCGTGGAAGCGGTGAAGCAGAGCCTGACCAAGCTGTCCAACGACGAAGTGGTGGTGAAGTGTATCCACGGCGGCGTGGGCGCCATCAACGAGTCCGACGTCACGCTGGCCAGTGCGTCCAACGCCATCATCATCGGTTTCAACGTGCGGCCGGATGCGACGGCCAAAGCCACTGCGGAAACGGAAAATGTGGATATTCGTCTCTACAAGGTTATCTATCAGGCCATCGAGGATATTGAAGCGGCTATGAAAGGCATGCTGGATCCGGTATACGAGGAAAAGGTCATCGGCCATGCGGAGGTGCGCCAGATCTTCAAGGCGTCCAATATTGGCAACATCGCCGGTTCCTATGTGCTGGACGGCGTATTCCAGAGGGGCTGCAAGATCCGGATCAGCAGGGAAGGCACCCAGATCTATGAGGGAAGCCTCGCTTCTCTGAAGCGCTTTAAGGATGATGTGAAGGAAGTGCGCGCCGGATTTGAATGCGGTCTGGTGTTTGAGGGCTTCGACAAGATGCAGGAGCTGGATATCATAGAAGCATATATCATGGTGGAGGTGCCCCGCTGACGGCCTTTGGCCGTCCGCGGTCTTCCATCTGACGGAGCGGAAAGGCATTTGACGGCATGAGAAAAAACAGTGTAAAATTGAACAGGATCAACGGCGAGGTGCAGCGTGTGATGGCAGAGGTGATCCGGGCGGAGATCAAGGACCCCCGGATTGCCCCTATGACCAGCGTAACTTCGGTAGAGGTCGCGCCGGATCTGAAAACCTGCAAAGCGTATATCAGCGTTTTGGGCGATGAGGAAGCCAGAAAAGCCACACTGGAGGGATTAAACAGCGCGGTGGGATTCCTGCGGGCTCAGATCGCAAAAAAGGTCAATCTGCGCATCACGCCCGAGATCCGTTTTATTCCGGATTCCTCCATCGCCTATGGTGTGAATATGTCCCGGCGGATCGATGAGGTCATGAACGACCAGAGGGCCAGAAGCCGGGAGCGCGACGGGGAGGAAACGCAGGAATAGGGCCGGGACTGCTCCGGGCGGTGCGAAAAAGCCCGGCGCTTTGCCGTGCAGCGTGAATGGTTCGGTGTGCTGCCGGACGGCGTGAAAACGGCCGGCGTTTTCTGCCGGGCGGCATGTTTGAGGCGGTTCCCTGATCGGGATCGCGATATGCGGGAGTGTATATGAAAAAAATTCTGGAAGAACTCGGGAGCCGGGACAGAATCGCCATCTGCGGCCATGAGAGGCCGGATGGTGACTGTGTAGGCGCCTGTATGGGAATGTATCTTTATCTGAAAAAAATGCTGCCGGAGGCTGCTGTGGACGTGTATCTGGAACAGCCTGCGGATATTTTTAACTGTATCGATCAAATCGGCTCGATTCGGACGGCATATGAGGCGTGCGCGCTGTATGATGTATGTATTGTCATCGATACCAATGCGGATCGCATCGGTGTGGCGGGATGCTGCTATGAAACCGCGGCCAAAACCATCAATATCGATCATCATATCAGCAATCCGAAGGGCTGCGGAACGGTGAATTACATCAATCCGAAGGCCAGCTCCGCCAGCGAGCTGGTGTATGAGCTGCTGGAGGAAGAACAGATCGATGAGCCGATCGCCATGGCGCTCTATATCGGCATCATCCATGATACCGGCGTTTTCAAATATTCCAATACCACGCCGCATACGATGGAAATTGCGGCGAGGCTGATCGGTTACGGATTTGATTTCACGAAGCTCATCGACGAAACGTTTTATGAAAAGAGTTATCTGCAGAACCAGATTCTCGGCAGAGCGCTTCTGGAAAGCGTGTTGTTCATGGACGGACGCTGCATCGTCAGCGGTGTGGACAGGAAAACCATGGATTTTTACAATGTGGAACCGAAGGATCTGGACGGTATTTCCAGTCAGCTGCTCACGATACGCGGTGTAGAATGCGCCATGTTCCTGTATCAGACGGGGCAGCAGGAATATAAAGTCAGCCTGCGGTCCTCAGAAAAGGTAGATGTGGCAGCGGTCGCTTCCTTTTTCGGCGGCGGCGGTCACAGGCGGGCAGCAGGCTGCACGATGCGCGGCACCTATCACGACTGCATCAACAATCTTTCGCTCTACATTGAACGGCAGCTTCGGGGAGCCGCGCGCGAAACGGAGTGTGTATGAACGGGATCCTCAATGTTTATAAGGAGCCCGGGTTCACCTCTTTTGATGTGGTGGCGAAGCTGCGGGGCATCTGTAAACAGAAAAAAATTGGTCATACCGGTACCCTGGACCCGGCGGCGTCCGGGGTACTTCCCGTCTGTCTGGGAAATGCGACGAAGCTGTGTGATTTTCTGACAGAAAAGACCAAGGAATATCGGACCGTAATGCGCTTGGGCGTGGAAACGGATACGCAGGATATGACGGGAAAAATCCTGCATAAGCGGCCGGTGGAGGCGGGAGAGGACGCGGTGCGTGCCGCCGTGCTTTCCTTTATAGGAGAATATGCGCAGGTACCGCCCATGTATTCGGCGCTGAAGGTGAACGGAAAAAAGCTTTGCGATCTGGCCCGGGCCGGACGCGAGGTGGAGCGGCAGAGCCGGGCCGTGACGATATTTTCTCTTGAGATCACAGATATAGCCTTGCCGTTGGTCACGATGGATGTCATCTGTTCTAAAGGGACCTATATCCGCACGCTCTGCCACGATATCGGGCAGAAATTGAGCTGCGGCGGCGCCATGGAATCGCTGGTGCGTACGAGGAGCGGGCAGTTCACGCTGGAAGAGGCGCACACGCTGGCAGAAATAGAGGTGTTTGCCGCAGAAGGGCGGCTGGGAGAGATCCTGCTGCCTACGGACAGTGTGTTTTCCGGTCTTCCTGCGGCGCGTGTTCGGGAAGCGGCCCACAGGGCGGCGGTGAACGGAAATCCGCTGTCCGCGGAGGACCTGATTCCGGCCGGGCAGGCGGAACAACTGCGGGTCTATGACCCGGATGGCGTTTTCCTGGGGATCTACGGCTGGGAAGCGGAAAAGCGGCGGTTCCGTCCGCTGAAAATGTTTTTGGGAAAGGATGGCTGAAGGCCTTGCGGATCATATCGGGGAAAAGCCGGTTTCAACTGAATGCGCCCTCTGCTGTGGCGATCGGGAAGTTTGACGGGCTCCACCGGGGGCACCGCGCGCTTCTGGAGCATATCCTCGCGGCGAAAAAAGATGGGCTGACGGCGGCAGTGTTTACCTTCGATCCGTCTCCGGCCTCTTTCTTTTCCGGGACGAACGTCAAAGGGCTCATGACGAAGGAGGAAAAGCGTCGCTGCTTTCGGCAGATGGGCGCGGATGTGCTGGTGGAATTCCCTCTGAGTGCGCAGACCGCCGCCATGCCGCCGGAGACCTTCATCGAGGAGATTCTGCGGGACAGCCTGCACGCCTCCCTGGTGGTGGCGGGAAGTGATCTTTCCTTTGGGGATCAGGGGCGCGGAGACTGTGCGCTTCTGTGTGCCTGGGCCAGGAGATGCGGCTATCAAGCGGAAATCATTGATAAGGTGTATGACAACGGCTTCGCCATCAGCTCCACCCGCGTGCGGGATGCGGTGACAGGCGGGCGCATGGAGGAGGCCGCCAGGCTGCTCGGCGCGCCCTATGCCGTGATGGGCAGCGTTGCCCACGGCAGACGCATCGGACGCCGTTTGGGCTTCCCTACCGTGAATCTGCTGCCGCCGGAGGAAAAGCTGCTGCCGCCCTTCGGCGTGTATCTGTCCGAGGTGGAGTGCCGCCTGGGTACGTTTCGCGGGCTGACCAATATCGGCGTTCGGCCCACGGTGGAAACCGGCGAACATCCGTCCGTGAGCGTGGAAACGTATCTCTACGATTTCGGATCCGATCTCTACGATTCCTTCATCACCGTGCGCCTGCAGTCGTTCCTGCGCCCGGAAAAGCGGTTTGCGGATCTGGAGGCCCTGAAGGGGCAGCTTGCGCGGGACATCGCGGAGAACCGGGGATGAGCGGACAGGCGGGCCGAGAGGGCGCAGAAGAGACGAAGAGGCCGAAAAAATTGAAGAAGGGCTGTAGAGAGGCCGAAGAAAGGCTGAAAAAATGACCGGTTATCCGGGGAGTTTTTAAAGGAGTCAAAAAAACACAGATTCAAAAATAACGGAGGAAGATCATGGTTTACAAAGCGTTTCAGGACATGAAGTTATCGGCTCTCGGCATGGGCGCCATGCGTCTGCCGGTGATCGACGGCGACGACGGCAGGATCGACGTTCCGGCCGCGGAGGAGATGGTGGCCTATGCCATGGAAAACGGCGTCAATTATTATGACACCGCCTGGGGCTATCATGACGGCAATTCCGAGCTCGTTCTGGGGAAGGCGCTGGGCAGGTATCCCAGGGACAGTTTTTATCTGGCCGACAAGTTCCCCGGCTACGACCTGTCCAACATGCCCAGGGTCAGAGAAATCTTCGAAAAGCAGCTGGAGAAATGCGGTGTATCGTATTTTGACTTCTATCTTTGCCACAACGTATGCGAGATGAACATAGACGCCTATCTGGATCCTTCGTTTGGTATCGTTCCCTATCTGCTGGAGCAGAAAAAAGCGGGCCGCATCCGTCATCTCGGCTTTTCCTGCCACGGTGATCTTCCTGTGATGGAGCGGTTCCTGGATGCCTGGGGCGCGGATATGGAATTCTGTCAGATCCAGCTGAACTATCTGGACTGGACGTTCCAGGACGCCAAAGGCAAGGCGGAGCTTCTGGAACGGTGGAACATTCCGGTGTGGGTGATGGAGCCCCTGCGGGGCGGAAAGCTGGCCGACCTTCCGAAGGCGGATGCGGAGAAGCTTCAGGCCCTGCGGCCCGATGAAACCGTCCCGGCCTGGGCGTTCCGGTTCCTGCAGACGCTGCCCGGCGTCACGGTGATCCTGTCCGGCATGTCCAGCCTGGAGCAGGTGCGTCAGAACATTCATACCTTTGAGACGGACGCGCCGCTGAGCGAAGAGGAGATGCGGACGCTTCTCGCCATGGCGGACGGACTGCTGGCCGGACGGCTTCCCTGTACCGCCTGCCATTACTGCGTCAGCCACTGTCCCAGAGGGCTGGACATTCCCAGACTCCTGGAGCTGTACAATGAGCACAGCTTCACCGGCGGCGGTTTCATCGCGCCCATGGCGCTGATGGCGGTGCCGGAGGATAAGCACCCTTCCGCCTGCATCGGCTGCAGGAGCTGTGAGAGAGTCTGCCCTCAGCAGATCAAAATTTCCGAGGCCATGGCGGACTTCGCCGCCAGACTGAACGGCTGACGGGAGAGGGCGGCGGGAATCGCGGCGGAATTTTCCTGAATTTAACATTGACAATCCCCCTGCGGCTTTTTATAATGTAATTGTTACGAAAATGTTACGAATTGGTCCGAAATATTACATACCAGGGTGATTTGAAATGCACAGAATGATAACGATCTCCGTCTTTGCCGCCGTGTGCGCGCTGTGCGCCGGGATGACGGTTCATGCGGCTTCTTTGGAAGGGACGATTCACGATACAGTCCAGTCCGCGGGGGTAGGCGCGCTTCTGGACGAGACGCTGGAGAGCGAGGAATATCTCGCCGCGGCGGAGAATGCCCGGGAGGAGCGGAAGAAAATATACGGCTTTGAGAATCTCGGCATCGCCAATGTGAACGATTATCTGAACGTCCGCAAGGGCCCCGGCGAAGAGTACGGCATTGTGGGAAAGATGCCCCGCCATGCGGGCGCCGAGGTGCTGGGAGAGGAGAACGGCTGGTACCGCATCAAATCCGGAAATGTGGAGGGCTATGTCCGCGGGGACTATCTGCTGACAGGCGCCGAAGCGAGGGAACTGGCGGACAATGAGGCCGCAGATATGGCGGTGAGCACCGCCGGAGGGCTTCGTGTGCGGGAAGAGCCGAGCCTGGAGGCCCCGGTCATCACGCAGGTGGCGGAGGGCGAGGAGCTGGAAGTGGTGGAGACGCTGGACGGCTGGGTCAAGGTCATGCTGGACGACGAGGAAGCTTATGTATCCGCGGACTATGTGGAGGTTTCCAAGAAGCTGGAAAAGGCCGTCACGCTGGTGGAGCTGCAGTACGGGCAGGGCATTTCTGATGTGCGTGTGGATCTGGTGAACTATGCGAAGCAGTTTTTGGGCAATCCCTATGTCTGGGGCGGGACAAGCCTGACGGGCGGCGCGGACTGTTCCGGATTTGTGCTGAGCGTGTTTGCGCATTACGGCGTCAGTCTGCCGCATCATTCCGGCAGCCAGGCGCAGATGGGAAAGGGTATTTCCCTTTCGGAAGCGCTGCCCGGCGATCTTGTCTTTTACGCGAAGAACGGGGCGATCAACCATGTGGCGATTTATATCGGCAACGGACAGGTAATCCATGCCAGCAGTCCCCGTACCGGTATCAAGATCTCCAATGTCGGCTACCGGACGCCCGCCTGCGTGAGACGTGTCCTGAGCTGAGCGTTTATCGCTTTGGAAAACCATCGGGGCAACTGCTGCGGGAAGATGACCATGTCATGTATGGTGATTCCGGATATCCTGGCGCACCTGAACGACCCGAGATAAAGGAAGACGAAGTGCTTTCAAAAATTGAATTCCGAATCAACCAACGTCCTTCCAGCCTAAAGATGGCAGAACATTTCAAGGGCCTCAACTGGGACAAGAAGATGGAACATGACAAGTCATCTGTCCGCTGTAAAATAGAGCATGCATTCCTCATAGTCAAAAAACAGATGGGCTATGCGAAAGCAGCTTATCGTGGAAATGCAAAGAACATGAACCGATTCAACGTATTATTTGCCATCGCCAATCTTGTGATGTGCAGCTGAGCCGGACGAACCCAGGATTTTGTCAGGGGTATGGCATAAGTGCGCCCTGACAGGAAGATTAATTAACCTGATTCTCATCATTATCCCACTTTGTAAAGCTTTTAAGAAAACCAGCAGATATTTACACTGTGTTTCCTTAGGATATATGCCCATGCGGTAAACTAATCAGCATTTTTGAATAAAGTGGGGGAATTTATAAAAAGGCATCTCAGAAGCCGCACGAAATAAGGCTTAGAGATTCCGAAAGTTTTTTTACAAAAGGAGGAGGATGAGATGGGCGAATATTGGAAAGCAAACCAAAATACCCGTTATACGGGCAGCAGCGGTCTTAACGGGAACCGCCGTGCAACAATGTATGGTAAGACAGGATATGTAAATTCCAGCGGGAATTTCATTCCGGATCCGGAACCGCAGGGACAGCAGCCAGGGTGGGCAGATGCTCACAGAGAGTTCCTTGCAGGTGCTCAGAAGGCAGCAAATAATATGTCGGCCAACAGTTTTTATAAGACCATGGCAAGACGGCGGGCAAAGAAACAGCAGGCCCGTATGATGTGGGAAACAGCAGGCATGGCGTCAGCCAGACCCCGGTCAGGCTTTAGCACCCTGAAATTCTGTGTGTATGCAGTCGGTCTCTTGCTGATAGCGATATATGCATTTGAGGTTATGGAAAATATCCCGGCATTTATTTTTGCTGTTCCCAGGTATGTGAAGACTGCATTTTGGGGACTGAGTAAAGGGTTTAGTATGGGCTACCTGCTTCTGCTGCTTGGCTCAGTACTTACAATCATTGCTTTTGCCCTCTTTGTCATTTGGGAAATCATTAGCGGAAGCAGCGCGGTTGTACCGTTCTTGATTATCGCCACATTGTTCATAGGGCTGCCGCTGAAGCGGCTGTTTGGTAACAGTATTTGGAACTGCCTGTTTCAGGCGTTCTGTGCTGCGGCTGCTCCCGCTGTGATCCTATGGGTGCTTGCAAAAATCATGGCAAAGATTCATGGAGAATGAAAATGTCCTCCGACGGTGATCATCTGCACCGCCGGGGGATTCTTTAATCCAGTTCTGATTTTTATGTAATTATTTTACGCTTTCTGTCCCGCCGAAAATATCAGTGAAGTGAAAATTTTTGTTTACAGATCTGAAACGGTATGGTATAGTTATTGGGTATGAAATCAGCCGATGCTCAGAGAGAGGAATCTCCGACCTTTCTCCTGGTGTCAGGCGGTCATAAAATAAAGGAGGTTTGGATATGATTTCCAAAGAAAAGAAAACAGCGATCATCAAAGAGTATGCGCGGACAGAAGGCGACACCGGTTCACCGGAGGTTCAGGTGGCCGTACTGACAGCCAGGATTCAGGAGCTGACGGAGCATCTGAAGAACAATCCCAAGGATCACCATTCCAGGAGAGGACTTCTGCAGATGGTAGGTCAGAGAAGAGGCCTGCTGGATTATCTGAAGCGGAACGACATCGAGAGATACCGTTCCCTGATCGAGAGACTCGGCATCAGAAAATAAGGTTTGACGGATAAGGCGGAATCGGGGGCGGCGGATATGCCGGCTTTTCCGCCTTTCTTCTGTTCAGGAAAAGGAGAGATGGAGTTTGTGCGGCGCATGGCACGGGCTCCCGGAGTTGGAAGCCGCAGGAGCGGCAGAATGAGAGGCAAAATGTACAAAACTTTTACAATGGAGCTGGGCGGACGCACCCTGAGCGTCGATATCGGCAGAGTTGCCGCCCAGGCGAACGGAGCGGCGTTCATGCACTATGGCGATACCACGGTGCTGTCCACGGCGACCGCCAGTGAGAAACCCAGAGAGGGGATCGATTTCTTTCCGCTTTCTGTGGAATTTGAAGAGAAGCTTTATGCAGTGGGCAAGATCCCGGGCGGATTCAATAAGAGAGAGGGCAAAGCCAGCGAGAATTCCGTGCTGACGGCCCGCGTGATCGACCGGCCGATGCGTCCGCTGTTCCCCAAGGATTACCGCAACGATGTGACGCTGGACAACCTGGTCCTTTCCGTGGACCCTGCCTGCCGCCCCGAGCTGGTGGCCATGCTGGGCTCCGCCATCGCGACCTGCATTTCCGATATTCCGTTTGACGGCCCCTGCGCCATGACGCAGATGGGTCTGGTGGACGGTGAGTTCGTCGTCAATCCCAGCCAGGAGCAGTGGAAGAAGGGCGATCTGCAGCTGACCGTCGCCTCCACCGCGGAGAAAGTGATCATGATCGAGGCCGGCGCCAACGAGGTGCCTGAGGCGAAGATGATCGAGGCGATTTATCAGGCGCATGAGATCAATCAGACGATCATCGCTTTCATCAACAAGATCGTGGCCGAGGTCGGCAAGCCGAAGCATACTTATACGAGCTGTGCGGTTCCGGAGGAGCTGTTTGCCGCGATCAAGGAGATCGTGCCTCCCGAGGAGATGGAAGAGGCCGTGTTCACCGATGTGAAGCAGGTGCGCGAGGAGAACATCCGGAACATCACCGCCAGGCTGGAGGAGGCCTTTGCCGGCAACGAGGAATGGCTGGCCGTCCTGGGCGAGGCGGTATATCAGTACCAGAAGAAGACGGTCCGCAAGATGATCCTGAAGGATCACAAGAGGCCCGACGGCCGCGCGATCAAGCAGATCCGTCCGCTGGCCGCGGAGATCGATATCATCCCCCGTGTACACGGCTCCAGCATGTTCACCCGCGGTCAGACCCAGATCTGCAACGTCTGCACGCTGGCCCCGCTGTCTGAGATGCAGCGCATCGACGGCCTGGATGAGAATGAAGTCTCCAAGAGATATATGCACCATTACAACTTCCCGTCCTATTCGGTAGGCGAGACCAAGCCTCCCAGAGGGCCGGGACGCCGGGAGATCGGCCATGGCGCGCTGGCGGAAAAAGCGCTCCTGCCCGTGCTCCCCTCCGAAGAGGAGTTCCCTTACGCGATCCGTACCGTGTCCGAGACCTTTGAGTCCAACGGCTCCACCTCTCAGGCTTCCGTCTGCGCCTCCACGCTGTCCCTGATGGCGGCGGGCGTGCCGATCAAGAAGG
>CANQTI010000051.1 GCA_947626725.1 uncultured Eisenbergiella sp. | reverse complement strand
TGAATGTGCGCCTTGACGGCCTGCGCCACGGTCTCGGCCACTCTGGGATCGAAGGCCTCGGGCATGATGTTGTCCTCGTTCAGCTCCTCCTCGGAGACGAGCCCAGCGATGGCGAGAGCGGCGGCCAGCTTCATCTCTTCGGTGATCTGAGGGGCGCGGCCCTCCAGCGCGCCCTTGAAAATGCCGGGGAAGGCGACCACGTTGTTGACCTGGTTGGGGAAATCGCTGCGGCCAGTGCCCACCACTCTGGCACCGGCTTTTTTCGCCAGATCAGGCATGATCTCCGGCACCGGATTGGACAGGGCGAACAGGATGGCGTCATGATTCATGGAAGCTACCATTTCCTCGGACACGACGCCGGGGGAGGAAACGCCTATAAAGATATCCGCATCCTTCATGGCGTCCGCCAGCGTTCCCTTTTTGTGGGACAGGTTGGTCACCTTCGCCATCTTTTCCTTCATCCAGTTCATGTTTGGATTGCCTTCACAGATAATGCCGGACCTGTCGCACATCAGAATGTCCTGGAAACCATAGGTGAGCAGGAGTTTTGCGATAGCCACGCCTGCGCTGCCTGCGCCGTTGATGACTATGCGGCAGTCTTCTTTTTTCTTATGCACGACCTTCAGCGCATTTATGATTCCGGCCAGCACGACGATGGCAGTGCCGTGCTGGTCGTCATGGAAGACGGGAATATGCAGCGTCGCTTTCAGCCGTTCTTCAATCTCGAAACAGCGGGGAGCACTGATGTCTTCCAGATTGATGCCGCCGAAGCCGGGCGCAAGCCAGGTGACAGCCTTAATAATCTCTTCGGTATCCTGGGTATCCAGGCAGATCGGGACGGCATTCACCCCGCCGAACTCCTTGAACAGGACCGCTTTGCCTTCCATGACCGGCATAGCGGCTTCGGGGCCGATATTGCCGAGCCCCAGAACGGCGGAACCGTCGGAAACAACGGCTATCGTATTGGCTTTCATCGTATAGACATAAGCCTGCGATTTATCCTTCGCGATCACATTGCAGGGCTCTGCAACGCCAGGCGTATAGGCCAGAGCCAGATCTTCCCTGGTTTTGACGGGTATTTTGGTGACGACTTCCAGCTTGCCGTTCAGTTGTGCGTGGAGCTGAAGCGCTTTTTCTTGAGTTGTCATTTTTTCCTCCATGCCGCGGGCGTATGCGAGTCGGCACGCACGCCCAATTTGGCGCTGCGTTCCCGCGCTTTGCGACGCCCGCGGCGCAAAACGCGGATGGAGGGATAAGCCATTGGGCTTATTTCCAATCTTTTACCTGCTTTCCTTCACCGATCTTTTACCTGCCCTCTTTCGGCGGATTGATCGTGAACATTTACTATCATATAATAATCTTTTTTATGAATCAAGATAAATTCCGGGAAAACTGAAAAAACTCTTCCTATTTGGAAGGAAGTATTATATAATGCTACTATATGAAATGACGGGTGTCACAGCTGGGGACACCCTTATGTTGCCAGAAAGTGCGGAACAAGTCATCCGCGATTCCTGAATCGGTATGTTCTAAGGCAAGTCACTGTACATTTCCTTTAGTGTTTCGGAACAAATACCAGAAAAAGCAGCAAAAGGAGCAAATGGAATGATGAGAATGATGAGGGCGCAGTATGAGTCGCTGGCGGTTCATGACCTGAAGGAAATTGCAAAAGCGAGGGGGCTGCGCGGCGTCTCCGGTATGAAAAAGGCGGAATTGATCGATGCGATGATCGCAATGGATACGGCGGACGAAAAAGAAGGCGCAGAGAAAGAAAGCAAAAGGAAAAAGAACGAAAAGAAAGAGAACGAAAAGGGAGAGAATGGAAAGAAAGAAAGAGAGGAGCATATTTCGGAAGGTCAGCCCGTGAAAGACGAGGGAGCCCTGCGCTCGCGGAAAGAGAGAGCATCGGCGGAGAGCTTTGGCCAGGAGGAGAAAGCGGCGGCCCGGCAGCAGAAGGAAAGCAGGGCGGAACAGCCTGCCAGGTCAAGAGAGCGGACAGCACGGCCCGAAAGGGCAGCGAGAAGCGATGGGCAGTCCGGCAGGATGGGAGTTCCCAGAGAGCAGAAGGCGGGGCAGAGAAATGAAAAGGCGCAGAATGGGTTCGCAGCGGCTGATGTCGGGGGCAGCGAGCATCACTTCGGCGAGGAAACGCCTGCAGCAGCGGAGCGGGAATACGGAGAAACGGTGGCGGAAAGCCGTATGGCGTACCAGACTTCCGGAGCAGGAGAGGATGCGGACGGATTGGCCGGAGAAGCAGACGGCAATCAGAGAGAGTCCGGTTTCAGAAGAAGCGGGCAGAGGACACAGCCGGGACAGAACCGTGCCGCCGGCGGGAAGGCGATCATGTCCCGCAGTCAGGAACCCCGTTATTACAGCCCTTACAACAGGGGAACCGCGCCGTCCGCCAATGAGGAAGAGGACAGGTTCCCGACAGAATTGGACAGCGGCATTACGGTCAGCGGCATTTTGGAGGTCATGCCGGATGGCTACGGTTTTATTCGTTCCAACAATTATCTGCCAGGGGAGAATGACGTCTATGTGGCGCCGAGCCAGATTCGCCGTTTCAATCTAAAAACGGGAGATATTCTGGAGGGCAATACCCGGATTCGAACCCAGAATGAAAAATTTTCTGCGCTGCTGTATGTAAAAACGATCAATGGATATACGCCGGAGGTCGCCAGCCGCAGGTCTAATTTTGAAGACATGACGCCCATTTTCCCGGACAGTCGTTTGAAGCTGGAAAAATACGGTTCTTCCGTGGCGATGCGCATTGTGGACCTTCTGAGCCCGATCGGCAAAGGGCAAAGGGGCATGATCGTTTCGCCTCCCAAGGCCGGCAAGACAACCTTGCTCAAAGAGATCGCGATCTCCGTGAAAAAGAACTATCCGGACATGCATCTGATCATTCTGCTGATCGATGAACGGCCGGAGGAAGTGACGGATATCCGGGAGACGGTGGAGGGCCCCAATGTGGAAGTGGTATATTCCACCTTCGATGAACTGCCCGATCATCATAAGCGGGTTTCGGAAATGGTGGTGGAACGGGCCAGACGTTTAGTGGAACATAAGCGGGACGTTATGATTCTCTTGGACAGTATCACTCGTCTCACCAGAGCCTATAATCTCGTGGTCCCGCCCAGCGGCCGAACGCTTTCCGGCGGAATCGATCCGGCAGCGCTGCATATGCCGAAACGCTTTTTCGGTGCGGCCCGCAATATGAGGGAAGGCGGAAGCCTGACAATTTTAGCTACGGCGCTGGTGGATACCGGTTCCAGGATGGATGACGTGATCTATGAAGAGTTCAAGGGAACGGGCAATATGGAGCTGGTGCTGGACCGCAAATTATCGGAGAAACGTCTGTTCCCGGCGATTGACATCGCCAAGACCAGCACCAGAAGAGAGGACCTGCTGCTTTCCGCGGAAGAGATGGAGGCGATCAATATCGTGCGCCGTGCGCTCAACGGAATGAAAGCGGACGAGGCGGCGGATAAGATTCTGGATTTGTTTGCCAAGACGCGCACCAATACGGAGTTTGTGCAGACTGTGAAAAAAATGAGGTTTATCGGATAAAAAGGCTTGCATCCGCGCAAAAGCTGTGATACAATGATAAAGCTGTTTGCAGAGGCGAATCGCAAACGATGGCCGTAAGGCAACGTGGATGAAAACAAGCGCAGGAAAAAGCATATAGAACGAGGTGAAAGGACATGAAAGCAGGGATCCATCCTAATTACTACCAGGCGACTGTGACATGCAACTGCGGAAATACCTTCGTGACAGGTTCAACCAAGAAGGAGATACACGTAGAGGTGTGTTCCAAATGCCATTCATTCTACACCGGTCAGCAGAAAGCGGCTCAGGCCCGCGGGCGTATCGATAAGTTCAATCGGAAATACGGTGTGGTAAACAAATAAGGGATGCGTAAGGTTGAGGTTTTTTACAGATCTCAACCTTATTTTGTAAATGAGGATACAGCGGAAACAAAGTCCGTGTTTGGGGCAATCTGAAAATGGCTGAGAAAAAAAAGAAAAAACACTATTCCGGCATCGGGGGACAGGCGGTGCTGGAAGGTGTGATGATGAAAAACGGGGACCGATATGCGGTGGCGGTGAGAAAGCCGGACGGTGCCATTGAAGTGAAGAAAGAAGCGTATGCCGGCATCTGGGGACAAAAGGCGATGGCAAAGGTCCCTTTTGTCCGGGGTATTTTTAATTTTGTGGATTCTCTTGTGCTGGGAATGCGGACGCTGACCTGGTCAGCGGAGTTTTATGAAGAAGAGCCGGAGACGGAAGAAAAGGGTTCTGCGAAGACGCGTGCGCTTTCGGAACGGCTCATGACGGGACTGACGGTGGTATTCTCGCTGTTGATGGCGGTGGGAATCTTCATTGTGCTGCCGTATTTTATCAGCACGCTGTTCTCTTCCTATGTCCGCAACGCTTCACTTTTGACGATTCTGGAAGGGATTTTGCGCATTCTGATCTTTTTGGGATATGTGCTTGCCATCTCGGCGATGAAGGATATTCGCCGCGTTTATATGTATCACGGCGCGGAGCATAAGTGCATCAACTGTCTGGAGAGGGGACGGGAGCTCACGGTAAAAAATGTGCGCAAAAGTTCCAGGCAGCACCGGCGCTGCGGTACCAGTTTTTTGCTTTTTGTCATGTTGGTCAGCGTGATCCTTTTCATGTTCATACGGGTATCCGATCCGATACAGCGCCTTCTGATCCGGCTGGCGCTGATTCCGGTGATTGCCGGCATCTCCTATGAGATCATTCGTCTTGCGGGCAGATCCGATAATATTCTGGTGCGCGTCGTTTCAGCGCCCGGCATGCTTTTGCAGCGGCTGACCACACGGGAACCGGATGACGATATGATCGAGGTGGCCATTGCGTCCGTGGAAGCGGTTTTTGACTGGAAGACCTTTTTGAAAGAAGAATTCGGGTATGACGTAGAGGCCTGGAAACAGCAGAAGAAGGACGGAAAGAGCGGCGCCCGGCAAACGGAGGATCAGATGCGGGAAGCCCGTCAGGAGATGGACGATGCCATGCAGAAAGCTTCTGAAAGATTGAGGGCGGCCAGGGATGCCGTTCGTCAGACAGGGCGGATTCCTGTGGAAGAAATCCTGCAGCAGGATGAGCTTCTCCCTCAGACAGGACGGCTGCCCGCGGAAGAGCTCGCGCGGCAGACGGAGGATTCCCTTCGCCAGACAGAGCGGATCCCGAAAGACGAAACCGGGCAGCAGGCGGAGACATCGGATTTCGGCTCTGACGGAGAAAAGTCATGACTTTCGGTGCACTCTGTGAGTGGGGAAAGCGCACCCTTTTGGCTGCCGGAATAGAAGAGGCCGGTCTGGACGCCAGGCTGCTGCTGGAATTTTGCTGTCAGGTTGGGCACAGCGTGCTGCTGGCATATCCGGACCGGATGGCGCAGGAGGAACAGGCGGAGAGATATAGAGAGCTGATTAAAAAGCGGAGTGCGCACGTGCCGCTGGCATATCTGACCGGCGTACAGGGGTTTATGGGCCTGGATTTTTGTGTAAATGAGAAGGTGTTGATCCCCCGGCAGGATACGGAAACGCTGGTGGAGGAAGTCATGAAACAGCTCCACGACGGATTTCGGATTCTGGATCTGTGCACCGGTTCCGGCTGTATTCTGTTAAGCCTTTTGCATTATTCCAACGGCTGTACGGGAACGGGATCGGATATTTCCGAAGCGGCGCTGGAGGTAGCAAAGGAAAATGCCGCCAGGCTGGGAGAGCCTAAAGCCCGGTTCGTGTGCAGCGACCTGTTTGAAAACATAGAAGGAACATATGAGATCATCGTGTCCAATCCGCCTTATATTCGTACGGATGTGATCGGAACGCTGATGGAAGAGGTGCGTCTGCATGAGCCGTCATCGGCGTTAGACGGTCATGCGGACGGACTGTATTTTTACAGAAGGATCGTCCCGGAAGCAAAAAAATATCTTTGCGGGGGCGGTATGCTTTTTCTGGAGATCGGTTATGATCAAAGAGAAAGCGTGGTACGGCTGATGAAAGAGGCCGGATATCAGGATGTGACGGCGGTACAGGACCTGGCGGGATTGGATCGAGTGGTGTACGGCTGTTTTTACGGAGGAAATTATGTTTGACAGGCTGGAGGATCTGCTGATCCGCTATGAAGAAATCGTGGAAGAACTGGGGGAACCAACAGTGACCGCGAATCCGGACCGGCTGCGCAGGCTCATGAAAGAGCAGAGCGACCTGACCCCGATCGTGGAGGCCTATCGGGAATATAAAAAGCGAAATCGGGATATTCAAGACAGCCTCGCCATGCTGGAGGGAGAAAAAGATGAGGAAATGCGGGAGCTTCTGAAGGAAGAACTGGCAGAGGCCAGAAACCGCGTTCGGGAACTGGAAACGGAAATGAAGGTTCTGCTTCTCCCGAAGGATCCGAATGACGAAAAAAACGTCATTGTGGAGATTCGAGCCGGGGCAGGAGGGGACGAGGCGGCACTGTTTGCGGCGGAAATGTATCGGCTTTACGTTCGCTATGCGGAGCGGCAGCGCTGGCGTGTGGAAACCATGGATGTGGAAGAGATCGGGATCGGCGGCATGAAATATGTCAGTTTCATGATTACAGGACAGGGGGCCTATTCCCGTCTGAAATATGAGAGCGGCGTACACCGGGTACAGCGCGTGCCGGAAACGGAGAGCGGCGGAAGGATTCATACGTCTACCATCACGGTGGCCATCATGCCGGAGGTGGAGGATTTCGCTGTAGAGATCGATATGAATGACTGCCGTTTTGATGTGTTCCGCGCTTCCGGAAACGGCGGGCAATGCGTCAATACCACGGATTCCGCGGTCCGGCTGACGCATATCCCTACGGGGATCGTCATTTCCTGCCAGGATGAAAAGAGTCAGCTGAAGAACAAGGATAAGGCGCTGAAGGTGCTGCGGGCCAAGCTGTATGATCTGGAACAGCAGAAACGGCATGATGAAGAGGCGGAACTCAGGCGCAGCCAGGTAGGAACGGGGGACCGTTCCGAGAAGATCCGGACTTATAATTTCCCGCAGGGGCGCGTTACGGATCACCGCATCAAGCTGACGCTGTATAAGATCGATTCCGTAATGGACGGAGATCTGCAGGAGCTCATTGACAGCCTGACGGCGGCAGATCAGGCCGCGAAGCTGGCAAAGATGAATGCATAAACAGAAAGATGGGACCCTTCCGGCAGTAAAGGCGGAAGGGCCTTTTTCGATTAGAGCAAAGTTAGAGATTCAGGCGTTACAATCCTTTCCAAACGTATCAGACAGGGAGACGGTTCATGAGAAGAAGAAAGGAATGGAGAAGCTTTGCTCTTTTTTTGCTGCCCGGATTTGCCGGAGTGTGTGCACTCGTGCTGGTTCCGTTTTCAGATGTGATCAGGCGTTCTTTTGTCACGGCGGTGACGGAGCAGTATGTGGGGTTTTCCAATTACAGGCGGGTGTTCGCCAATGAAGCGTTCCGACTGGCGGTGAAAAATACCGTACGGTTCACTGCAGTCAGCCTTCCCCTGCTGTTGGCCCTGGGGCTGTTTGTGGCGATGCTGCTCTCCGGGTTAAAAGAAGTGCAGCTTTGGAAGTCTGTGTTCCTTCTGCCGATGGCGATGCCCGCAGCCACCGCGGCCATTGTCTGGAGAATGGTGTTTTCAAAGGGCGGTTTTCTGAACCTGGCCCTGGGAACATCCATTGATTTCATGGAGACTGGCTGGTCCTTTTGGGTGCTGGTGTTCAGCTATGTGTGGAAAAATCTGGGATATACGGTGATCCTGTGGTTGGCGGGGATTCATGCGGTTCCTGCGGATACGATGGAGGCGGCGCGGGCGGACGGCGCGGGAACGGTCCGGCTTTGGAGGTCCATTATTCTTCCTCAGACGAAGGACGCTTTTTTCACCATCGCCGTGCTTTCTTTTCTGAATACGTTCAAGGCTTTTCGGGAGGCCTATCTGGTGGCAGGTCCCTATCCGCAGGAAAGCATTTACCTGCTGTCCCATCTGTTCAATAACTGGTTCGCTTCTCTGGATGTGGATAAAATGGCTGCGGCCGCCGTCTGTATGGCAGGAGTGCTCCTGATTTTTATCCTGTTGTTTTCGGCGCTCTGTCTGCGGGAGGATTCCGATTGAAAATAGGCCCGGGCGGTTTGTTTTCAATCCGCGTTATGTGCTGCGGGCGTCGCAAAACGCAGGATCGCGGTGCCGGAGAGAAGATCCGGCGCGCGTACCGGTTCGTATGCGTCCGCGGAATGGAGGGAAAATGCGAAAGAAAGCATGTCGGAAAATATGGCGCAGATCCTGGCGCTTTTTCTGCGGGCTGGTTCGGGCCCTTCTTTTGGCGCTCCCGGCACTTTTGATGCTGATGCCGGTGCTGCTGCTTCTGTCCGGGTCCCTCATGAGCGGCCTGGAGCTGTCGGACGCGTTCGCGCCGCTGTCGGGGGAGGCGGAGGGCTATATTCGTTGGAAGTTTTTCCCGGATTATCCGACCCTGGCACATTACGGAAAGCTGCTGCTGTATTCGCCCCAGTTTTTTACGGTGTTCTGGAATTCGGTGAAGATCGTTGGCTTCATTTTGGGGCTGCAGCTTCTGTTGGCGGTGCCGTCCGCCTGGGCCTTCGCCGTCTATCGGTTTCGATTCAGCCGGGCGCTGTTTATCGTCTATATCGTGCTGATGCTGATGCCCTTTCAGGTGACGATGCTTTCCCAATATCTGGTGCTGGCGGGACTGGGGCTCATGGACACCCACTGGGCGCTGATCCTTCCCGCGGCCTTTTCCACGTTTCCTGTTTTCCTGACGTACCGGAGCTTTCGAGAGATTCCGGCCGGGCTTCTGGAGGCGGCCCGCATAGACGGGGCCGGGGAATTTACGCTGTTCGTCCGGATCGGGCTGCCCCTGGCCTCCGGCGGTATTTTGGCGGCGGGCGTGCTGGGCTTTTTGGAATACTGGAACATGATCGAGCAGCCGTTGGCTTTTCTGCGGACCAAAACGCTGTGGCCGCTGTCTTTGTATTTGCCTTCCGATCTGGAAGGACAGGAGGGAACCGCGTTTGCGGCATCTGTGATCATTCTGATCCCGGCACTGTTTGTTTTTCTGCTGGGACGCGATTATCTGGAACGGGGTATTGTGGCCTCGGCGTTAAAGGAGTGAGGGAAACGTGAATACCAAAAAAGTGTTGGCGGGGTTGGGGATCTTTTTCCTTTTTATGCTGTTCGGGACGCTTTTGTCCCGTGGAATTTATGCGACGAGTCTGCCGCAGGTAACGCTGGAAAAGGCGAAACGATCCGCCATCTCTCATCGGGTGGAGGTAAACGGCAGCGTACAGCAGAGCAGGGAGGCGGCGGTGGATGCGCTGGCGGGCCTGAAGGTGAAGGAGATTTTTGTCCTGCCGGGCGATACTGTGGCGGAAGGACAGCCGCTGTTTGAACTGGATTTAGAGGATCTGGAGGAACAGCTTGCGGAGGGAAATCGGGAGATTGAAATGCAGCGGCTCCAGGTGGCCACGCTGCAGAATAATGTGAATCTGAGCGCGGCGCAGAAAAATGAAACGATGCTGCGGGCCGGGCAGGATATGCTGGATGTGATGGCGGATTCCGAGCTGACCCTGCAGCGGGCCATTGAGGATGAGGAAGAGGCGAAACGGGATTTGCGGAATCTGGAAGCAGAGATGCCGGAAAATGGGGAGGAAGACCCGGCCTATTCCGTTTGGGAAAGCGAATGGAAGGCACAGCAGGAGGCTGTAAAGGCGGCGGAGCGGGCCAGGGAGGATGCGCAGAACGCGAAGGAGGAGGCACTGCTTACGGCACAGCGCGATTTGGAGGATGCGCTGTCTCAGCTGCCTACGGACGCAGCGCTGGGGAGTGCGCGGATGACGCTGGCCGCACTGCGTCAGGAGCAGGAGAAGCTGCAGAAGATCAAAGAGGAGAAGGGGATTGTTGTCTCCGACAGGGACGGCGTCATCACGCAGATTCGCGTTTCTGTCGGCGAAAGGACGCCGGACGGCGCGGCTGTTTTGATGGCGGATTTGACCCAGCCGCTGTTTTTTACCGCAGTTCTGGAGCAGGAGGAGAAAAAGTATGTGGATCCGGGAGAGACGGTGGAAGTTGCGCTTTCCGGCACGCAGCGCGGAGGGGAATTGAAGCTGACGGTGGATTATCTGGAGGCGGTTGAGAGCATGCCGGGCAGCTATCGGGCCGTTTGCCGCCTGCCGGAGGGAAAGGGCACAATCGGGCAGAATGGGACGTTTTCGCTGACTCTGCAGTCGGAGGTTTATGACTGCTGCATTCCGCTGGCCGCCCTGCATACGGATGCGAACATGAGCAGCTTCGTCTATGTGATGACCGAGCGGCCTACTATTCTGGGCATGGAGCCGGTGGCGGAAAAACGCATGGTGGAGGTACTGGACCAGAACGAAACGCTGGCCGCCATTTCGTCCGGCGCGGTGAGCGCGGAGGATGAGCTGATCGTGGGCAGCACAAAGGAATTTGAGGACGGAGAGGTGGTGCGGCGCAAAGAGGAGTGAAC
>CANQTI010000050.1 GCA_947626725.1 uncultured Eisenbergiella sp. | reverse complement strand
AGAGCGCGGTACAGCTCTCCTGCCTCGCAGGCGCTCCCCACGATCAGGCCCTCCCGGTGCTTTTCCAAAAGGCTCTTGGGAACCCTGGGAACCTTGAGGAAATAATTCAGGTGGGATTCGGAGATCAGCGTATACAGGTTCACGCGCCCGATGTCGTTTTTCGCCAGCAGGATGCAGTGATAGGAGGGCAGCCGCTTGATGATGTCCGGGCTGGCCTCCCCCAGACGATTGACCTCCTCCAGCGTATGACAGCCTCTCTCCTCCAACATAGGCATGAACTTCAGAAAAATCTCCGCCGTCGCTTCCGCATCGTCTACGGCCCGGTGGTGATTCTCCAGAGAAACATTCAGCGCTTTTGCCACCGCGTCCAGCGTATGCTTTCTCTGGTTGGGAAATATCACCCTGGAAATGCCCACCGTATCCACATAAGTAGGATGCAGTTCGATGCCCTGCCGCCTCGCGTTCTCCAGGATAAACCCCATATCGAAGCTGGCATTGTGGGCCACCAATATGCAGTCCTCGCAGAACCGCAGGAAATCCGGCAGCACCGCCTCAATGGGCGGCGCATCCAGCACCATTTCATCGCTGATCCCCGTCAGCTCCTCGATTCGGAACGGGATCGGTGTCTGCGGATTGACAAAGCTGGAAAAACGGTCCGCGATCTTCCCGTCCTCCACCTTTACCGCGCCGATCTCGATGATCTTATTCTTATCGGAAGAAAAACCGGTGGTCTCGATATCAAATACCACATACTTTCCACGGAGCGGCCTCTCCCTTTCGCCCGTCACAATCTCTCTGGAGTCATCCACCAGATAGATCTCACAGCCGTAAATGACCTTGAAGAAATCCTTCCTGTCCGGCGGTTCCAGCCCCGCCTCTTTGCACCTGTTCTTTTCCGCTTTCCAAAGATCCTCCACCAGATGATTGGCGTCCGGAAAGGCCTGCACCACGCCATGGTCCGTGATCGCGATAGCCGGATGACCCCACTCGTAAGCGCGCTTCACCAGATCCTTCACCTCTGAAACGCCGTCCATATCGCTCATCTTCGTATGGCAGTGCAGCTCCACGCGCTTCTGGGGAGCCCGGTCCATGCGGGTGCTGGTGAAATCCGGGATCTTTTTCACGCCCACGATGGAACCAATGGTCAGCTCCCCGTCGAATTTGTCCACCACCGTCAGCCCTTTGAGCTTCAGAAAAACGCCGGGACTGATCTCCTTCGCCACCTCGTCCACCTGTTCATTCAGCAGAAAGATCTTGATGGTCATGGTATCGGTGAAATCCGTCACGTCGAAGATCAGAAGCGTGCGTTCATTGCGGAGCTCCCGCTTATCCACCGTCAGCACCTTTCCCCGGATCACCACCTCTCCCATTTCCCCGATGATGTCCTCGATGGGAATGGCATCCTCATCGAAATCCCGCCCGTACAGCACGTCGGGATTGTCGCTTTTTCTGACACTTCTCCGGGAAAAACCGGAATCGCCGCCCCGGGAAGACCTGCCGCGGCCGAACCTGCCGCCGCTTCCGTTGGCACCGCCTGACCGGCTCCTCGCCGCGCCAGCCGTTTTCCCCATGGTAACGTCCGATTCCTCTTTGTGCTTCCCCGCTGCTCCCCCAGCC
This sequence comes from uncultured Eisenbergiella sp., assembly GCA_947626725.1. Lineage (GTDB taxonomy): Bacteria > Bacillota > Clostridia > Lachnospirales > Lachnospiraceae > Gallintestinimicrobium. The sequence goes on along the minus strand of CANQTI010000050.1, from coordinate 9,224 downwards.
GCTCCTGCGCCGTCAAAATGCTCCGCCGTGCCATCCGCGAAAGCAGCGGCCAGCTCCTGCGCGCCGACGGAAGGCCCTTCCTCAAAAGGCAGCTCCTGGGATGCGCTCTCCGCCAGGTAGGCGGCATAGGCATCGTCGTTTTCGCCCCCGCTTTCCCCCTGCGCTCCGCGGCCCTTCTCTCCAGCGGCGGACGCTGATTCCATCAAACGGCCTGCGTCATGCATACGATTCTGTTCTTCCGCTATTTGATCATCGTACTTATTTTTCTTCTTTACTTCCCGATAGGTAAGCTCCACCCGCGCAGGAATTCCACAGCGTTCGCAAATGATTTTTTCCAGAATTTGCACCAGCTTCGGACAGCGCTCCCGGGCGACCACCGTATCCGGAACGGTCAGATGAATATTTTCCTCATCCGTCAATGAGAATTCCGCATTTTTCAAAATGCAGTATTCCACCGGGCTGACCTCCTTCAGCTCCAGAAAAATACTCTCCTGATAGAGTTCCAGGAGCTTTCGCAGATCGTACTGAGCAGAAAGATGGAATTTTTCCTGAATCTTTACGGATATATCATGGCCGTCAAACAGCTGCCTGCGAATCTCGCTCTCCACACCGAAAATCAGCTCTTTCGGGATCAGCCTGTCACAGTCAATATAAATCCGCACGAAGTCCTTTTGACGGTTTGCGGTCACCCGCTCCACGGTCACCTTTTCGAACAGACCGCGCACATCCTCATTCAGTTGAAGGCCGGGAAACACTTCCCCAAAACGCTTCGCCATCGCCAAAACCTCTCGTTTTCCTGCTTTTCTTCCCTATTGCCAGTGCTCCAATTCATAGCGCAGCGCGGAAATGAACTCCGCCTCCGGCACCTTGCGCACAATTTCGCCCCTTTTGAACAAAAGTCCTTCTCCGATCCCGCCCGCAATGCCAAGATCCGCTTCCTTTGCCTCTCCCGGCCCGTTCACCGCGCATCCCATCACGGCAAGCTTCAAATTCAGCCCGGGGAATTCTTCCGCTAATGTCTCCACCTGACTGGCCAGAGCGATCTGGTCGATCTTCGTCCGGCCGCAGGTGGGACAGCTCACCACCTCGATGCCGCCCTTTCGCAGTCCCAGCGTACGCAGAATGATTTTTGCGGATTTCACTTCTTCCGCCACATCCCCGGTCAGGGACACACGGATCGTATCTCCGATTCCCTGATTCAGGATCAGGCCCAGGCCAATGGCAGACTTGATATTTCCCGCATTCACCGTCCCCGCTTCCGTAATGCCTACATGCAGCGGGTAAGCTGTCTGCGGCGCAAGAAGCTCATGCGCCCGGACGCACATCATCACGTCGGAAGACTTGATGCTGATCACCAGATTGTCATAATCCAGATTTTCGATCATGCGTACCTTTTCCAGCGCGCTCTCCACAATGCCTTCCGCGGTAACCCCGCCGTACTTTTCAACGAGAGAACGTTCCAGGGAACCGCTATTGACCCCCACGCGGATCGGGATGTTCCGTTCCTTTGCCGCCTTCACCACGGCAGCCACCCGATCCGGGCCTCCGATATTGCCCGGGTTGATGCGAATTTTGTCCGCGCCGTTTTCCATGGCAGCGATCGCCATCCGGTAATCAAAATGAATATCTGCCACCAGCGGGATCGAAATCTGCTTTTTAATCTCTGCAATCGCCTCTGCCGCCGCCGCATTCGGCACCGTGCAGCGCACGATCTCACAGCCTACCGCCTCCAGGCGATGAATCTGGGCCACGGTCGCCTTCACGTCTTCCGTTGGCGTATTGGTCATAGACTGGATTAAAATAGGATTGCCGCCGCCGATCACGCGGTTCCCGATCCGGACAACTTTCGTATGATCCCTGTACATTTTCTTTCCTCCCGGCTTTTTCTTCGGATAATCCAACTGCGCTGCACGAACTTTCTTTTGTCATGAATCATAGCACATCTGCCAAAAGAAATCCACAGCTTTCCGCACTTTCCGATGATCCCTGCCGGCCGCCAGCGCCGCACCCCTCCTGCCCGGAAATGTCCCGGGAAACGACCGCCGCCGCAAAGCTGCGGACTAAAAAAACATTTCCGGGGCCGGGAAAATCCTTCCGCATACCGCACAGCCAAAGCCCGCTATCAGCCAAAGGAGCAGCCATTGCCCCTGTCTTTTTTCCGTTCGCAGCACACTTTGAAGCGGTTCATAGGCCGGTCTGCGGCCCAATCGCTCCGCCGCAGCGCGCTGCCAAACGATCGCCAGAAATCCGCAGAAAAGCATACTCCCCAGCTTGCGCAGAGCGTGCGCATACTGTTCCGGGCCAACCGGAAACATCCTGTAAAAAAGCCATCCTCTCCAAAGCAGCAGCCCTGACAGCAGCATTGTCCCTGCGGACAGGGCCGGGCCTTTGAAACGGTTTGCCCTTTTCTGCGTGCGATATGCGCCCAAAGCAACCTGCACTGCGGATACGGTCTGATATCGTTTATCCGGTTCAGGCATCGTACATTTTTCCACAATCTGTGCCAGCGCTTTCGGCACACCGGGACTGCACTCCCGCAAAGGACAAAGACCGTATGGCGGCTGCCCCGGATCCAGCCCGCCCAGGAGCGCATACAGCGTCCTTCCCAAACCAAACACGTCGCTGCGCACATCCACACGGCGTTTCGCCGGTTCCCGGCAAAGCTGTTCGGGCGCCGCGTATCCGGGACTCGCCGCAATGGGAACGGCCCCCGGTTCTCCCAACTCCACCGCGCTTCCGAAATCGATGAGCCACAATTTCCCGTCCCTGTCAATCATCACATTGGACGGCTTACAGTCCAGATACAACAACGGCGGCTCCATTCCATGCAGGCCGCTCAGGGCGTCACAGAGCGCTGACGCGTATCCGGCCGCATCGTCCGGAGCGAAAGCGCCTTTCTTCTTCAGGCGCTGTTCCATCGTTTCGCCATCGATCCAGTCCATCACCAGATACCGTCCATCCTTTTCCTCCACAATATCCACAATGCGGGGAAACAGGCTGCCGTCCACCCTGGAGAGCACTTTCTCCTCCATCCCGGGATTTTCCCGCTGCACGCGTTTGGCAGCCCAAATCTTATCCAGCCGCAGATCACGCACGCGAAACACCTGGCCCGCCCCGCCCTTTCCCAGGCTGTCCAATATTTCATACTTGCCCCCGATCACGGCGGCGGAAGGGCCTCCTTCCCATTTTTCATCCGGCATGTCCCCGCCTCCCTCCGTTCACCAGAAGCAGCGCGGTGATATTATCCTTTTCCCCCTGCGTGCGCACAAAGCCGGCCGCCCCTTTCATCCGTCTGTAAAGCGTTTCCGCTTCTTTTCCCTCTCCATGGAAACAGCCTTTGAAAAAGCTGTCCGGCGTAAGGCGATAAAACCCGTCGGTACATAACAGCAGCATTTCCCCTCTGGCCAGCCGGCCCGCTCTGGCATCCGGCGGTTGGAATCCGACAGCCCCAAGGCAGCGCCGCAGGACACCGCCCTCCACGTGATCTTCTGTCAGACACTTCACCCTTTTGCCCACCCGGTAAGCCCGGCTGTCCCCCACATGCAGCAGAATAAATGCCGCGTTTTTCACCAGCGCCAGCGTACAGGTGGTTCCGCAGCACAACGCATCTTCCATTTCCCGCTGCTCCATCTCTTTCTGGACCTGCCAAAAGACGCGCCCCAGCGCCTCCATCGTGCGCCCGCGCCAAAAGGTTCCGGCTGCCAGCGCAATTCCTTCCGTGTAAAACCATTCCGTCAGCCGCTCCGCGACATAGCCGCTGGCCGTCTCTCCTTCCTCCAGACCGCCGATCCCATCGCACACCAAAAGCAGCGAAACCTCCGTTCGCCGCTTTCCTTCGCCGCGTCTTCCGACATGCCTCGTTTGGAAAGCTACCCTCTGAAGAGAAAAAGAATCCTCATTTTTCTCCCTGAAGCTTCCCTTGTCCCAATACCAGGACGTCAAATGCGCCATATACCCTTCTGTTCCTTTCCCGGAACCCTCGGACAAAGCGCCCCCGATCACCGCGCCATCCCCACAGCCGGTCATCATTTTCTTGAAATCTCCTGCGGACAGAACATCCGCGGAGCCGGGTCGATGCCCGGACAGATTTGCAAGATTCTCTCCATAAAAATGATTATAACCCTAATCCTTCAAAAGGTCAATCCGGGAATCCGCCCCGAATCCATTTGCGCCGCTTTATGGGCCTCCCGTTTTTTACAGCGCCGGCCCGCCGGAGACGCCTTTTCCCCCGTTTCAGGCGATACTTATCTCTTTGCTAGAATCCGGAAAAACAGGCTGTCCTCCGCCTCACCCGAAAAATCGTCTGCTTCCAGCAGTTCATTTTCGATATCGATGCAGGCACAGCGAACGGAATTCCCATCCGCGAATCTCTGGACAGTCAGGCTGACTGTTCGGTGAATCTCATTAAAAGGCGTAATCGCCCCGATCAGCAGGATGGCGCAGTATGCGGCGAACAGCCATTTTTTCCCATTCCGGTATATTTTCTCAAATGCCTTCATGCAGAAAAGCAGGAAAACAAACAGCGCGGGAATTGAAGCGTACATGCAGAAATCCGTCTGATCGCCCACCCGAATCAGGGGACAGACCAATAAAATTCCTATCATCAGCCACAAAAGCGGATCCTTCCTCCGGTATTTCCAAAGGAACACCAAATAAACCCCGAACTCCAACAGGCAGAACAGAAGGTAAACGCCGATCATTTTCACTGGCCCCTCTGCGGCCGCGCCGTCAAACACCAGACCGATCTTTCCGCCGGCTTCCTTTCCGGCCAGATATAAGAAAGATATGCCGCCAATAACAATCGCACCTGTGATATTCTGAAAAGTGAAAATATCCTCCCACCGGATCCTGCCTTTCACTACCAAGCGGATATACAAAAGCGCCGCAATCGGTATCAGCCCGACAAAAGGGAATGTCGAAGTCAGCAGGATCAGGGACAAAATGAGAAGCATATTTTTGCTGTTTTTCTGTACCAGCAAAAGTACAGTCGCGATCCATGCCGGGACCGCTTGATGGAATACCCAAAAAAGCTGCGCGGTCACAGAGGAAAATTGATAATGCAGCGCCCAATGCTCCAGATGATAGGCCATGCCCAAATCCGCTTCCTTCGGTACGAGCAGACAGGTACCGACATAGTCCAGTCCGCTGAACATCACCAGAAACGTGAGCGGCAAAAGATCAAACTTCCTGCGATATACGCAGATCAGATCATAAACGATATAAACGCCCAGGACCGTCCAGATAAACTGCGCTGCATATCCTGCCTCCAGCCCAAACACCTTTCCGACACAGGCTGCCGGGAGCCAGAAGCCGATATCATAGATCAGGGCCCGGCCTCCATCCTGTGTCACAACAGGCCACTCGCATTCTACGAGCGCGCAAAAAACCGTATTGTGCATCACATGATCGCTGTTCTGATAACTGTATCCGCCAACCCCAGAAAGATATACCCATAAGACAATCAGCAGCAGGGCCATCAGCGCGGTCCGCGCATCGGCAGACCCTCTCCCTCCTGCACGCGGCACAAGGCAGCGGGTTTTGAGAGAATCCTGAAATCCCTTGATACAGGCACAGACCGTCAGCACGCCCAAGGGCAGCGCCCAGTACCATTTCAGCCAGCCGGTCATGAAGATAAGAACCGGCAGGGCAAGATATGCGTATACGAAAAGGTTTCTATAAATATTGCGTCTTCTTCTGCTCATGTACGCCTGTTCACCTGAAGAATCAACGTTTTTCTGCGGCGCCGCCGCTTCAGCGCAGGATACGCCGCACATCATTAAACATCACCAGCACCATCAGCACCATCAGCGCGACGAACCCGGCTGTGTGAATCAGCCCTTCTTTCTCCGGCGGTATGGGCTTGCCGCGCACTGCCTCCAGGAACAGGAACACGAGTCTTCCGCCGTCCAGGGCGGGCAGCGGAAGCAGGTTCATCACGCCCAGACTCACCGAAAGCAGCATGGCGAGATTCACCATGTTCATGAACACCAGAAGCGGACCGCCGGGCGCCGTTTCCTGGCGCACCTCATCCACGATTTGGGCCATGCCCACAGGGCCGGCCACATCATCGGCAGACAGCTTTCCCCGAAGCAGGGACTGCAGACTCATAACCGTATTTTTTACGCTGAAACGAAGCTGATACCAGCCGAAACGAAACAGATCCAGGCCCTTCGCCTCCACCGCCTGACTGTAATCATAAAATCCCACCAGATAACGGCCTTCGCTCTCATCGAAAATAGGCGTCAGCGTGGTCGTGTATGTCTGTCCATCCCGGACGTAGCGCACCTCCACCGGGTCTCCGTCCCGGTTTAAGGCCATCACCAGCTGAATTTCCCTGGCCAGACAGATTTTTCCGTCAAAGCCCGTGATCCGATCACCTGCCTGCATCCCCGCCTTCTGGGCCGCGGAGCCTTCGATCACATCCCCCAACACCGGGATATCCGCCCCTGCGTACCCCGCCACCGCGACAGAGAACAGGAAGGCCAGCAGGAAATTGAAAATCGGCCCCGCCGCCACGGTGGAGATCCGCGCCCACACCGGCGCGTTCTGGAAATTTCCCCGATCCGCCGTATTCGATGCGGCCATTTCCAGCCCATCCTCTCCCTCGAACATACACGCGCCGCCGATGGGAAGAAGCCGCAGAGAATACTCTGTTTCCCCTTTTTGAAAATGAGCGAGCTTCGGACCCATGCCAACGGCGAACTCCGTCACCCGGATGCCGTTGACCTTGGCCAGAAGAAAGTGTCCAAATTCATGTCCGATAACGATCACAAAAAAGATCAGCAGAAATATCAAAATAGTAACGATCAAAGTCTCATCTCCCGCCCGATAAAATCATAGGTCTGCGCCTCCGCTTCCAGGAGCGCCTCCACATCAGGGTTCCCCACCGGCCTGTGGTTATGCATTGCAGCCCCGATCACCTCCGGAATCTGGAAGAAACGGATCTTGCCCTCCAGAAGAAGCTTCACAGCCATCTCATTGGCAGCATTGAACACCGTGGGCATACTGCCTCCGCACTCCGCCGCCTCAAAGCCCAGCGCAAGCCCCGGGAACCTCTCCATATCCGGCTTTTCAAAGGTGAGCGCGTGTACGGCAAACAAATCCAGCGCAGGCGCGGGCATGGGCCTTCTTTCGGGATACAGGAGCGCATACTGAATGGGGAGCTTCATATCGGGGATCCCCAGCTGGGCGATGACGGCACCATCCTCGTACTCCACCGCGGAATGCACGATGCTCTGCGGATGTACCACCACCTGGATCTGGGACAGCTGTGCACCGAAGAGCCATTTGGCCTCCATCACCTCCAGCGCCTTGTTCACCAGGGACGCGGAATCGATGGTCACCTTTTTGCCCATAGACCAGTTGGGATGATGCAGGGCTTCCTTAAGCGTCACATTTCGGAGCTCTTCTTTCGTCTTTCCCCGGAAAGGCCCCCCGGAAGCAGTCAGCAGAATCCGCCGGAACCGATTCCCGGCCCTGCCCTGCAGCGACTGGAAGATGGCGGAATGCTCGCTGTCCACCGGCAGGATGGAAACGCCCCGCTCCTTCGCCAACGGCATGATCAGATGACCCGCGCACACCAGGGTCTCCTTGTTGGCCAGGGCCACCGTCTTTTTGCTCTCGATCGCCGCAATCGTGGGACGGATGCCGATCATGCCCACCACGGCGGTGACCACGATGTCCGCCTCCGGCAGAGAAACGGCCTCCAGCAACCCATCCATACCGCAGACCACCCGCACCGGCAGATCCGCGATGCGCCGTTTCAGATCGGCGGCAGCCTCCTCTTCCCACATACAGGCCAGCTTCGGCATAAATTCCCGGACCTGCGCCTCCATCAGCGCCGTGTTGCGGCCCGCCGCCAGCGCCGTAACCGCGAGATCCCCGTTATTCCGGACAATCTCCAGCGTCTGGGTGCCGATGGACCCCGTGGAGCCCAATACTGCGATTTTTTTCATAAGCGATTCTCCTCCTCGGCTGACCGGAAAAGCGCCTTTTGCCCACCCTCCGGCCTGCTGCCCAAAAGCCGCCTTCCCGTCTGTCCTCCGGGCCGATGTCCGCAAATACCGCTTCCGCGCGTTTTACACGGCCCGCATCATCCCAGCAGCCAGACAGAGAGATAATAAATGACCGGAGCCGTAAACAGCACGCTGTCGAAGCGGTCCATGACGCCGCCGTGCCCCGGAATCAGCTTTCCGTAATCCTTAATTCCATGATTCCGCTTGATCGCGGAAGCCGCAAGATCCCCCACCTGGGAGATCACGGCACCCATGGCCCCGATCAGGGCCGTCGCCCAGACAGCCCCTGTGCTGCCCGAAGCCGGCACCAGAAAAAGTCCCGCGAACAGAGCACCCACCAGCGCGGAGCCCAGCACACCGCCCACGGCCCCTTCCACGGACTTTTTGGGGCTCAGCACGGGCGCCAGTCTGTGCTTCCCGAAGGCCATGCCGACCACATATGCGCACGTATCACAGATCCAGGAACTGATGAAGATCATCCATACCAGATAGATTCCGTGCTCCAGCTCCCTGGTCAGATAGACAAACCCGAACAGCACCGCCGGATAAAACGCACAAAAAAAGGCCGTCATCACCTGCGGAGCCTCAAAATGCGGAAAACGGAATACATAAACGAACATCTCCGCCAAGAACAGAAGCACTACACAGCCCAGCCCCAGAGAAAAATCTCCGGAAAAAAGAAGGGCCGCATAATACAGCGCGATTCCTCCGTATCCCACATATTCCAGCAGACCGCTTTTCCCGCCTTTCTTTGTATCACAGGCATGCATCAGCTCCCGATACGCAGCGAGGGAAAGAAGGCACATCGCCAGTCCCAGCGGATACCCGCCCGGCAAAAGCAGAAGAAACGCCAGCGCCACCAGCACAGCGCTGCTCATCAGACGTACCCAGAACATCCTCATGCCTCCTTCACCAGGCCGAACTTCCTGTCTCTGTGATTATATGCTTCCACGGCTTTTTCCAATTCTTCTTTTGAAAAATCCGGCCAGGCCACAGGCGTAAAATACAATTCCGTATAGGCCAGCTGCCAGAGCAGGAAATTGGAAACCCGCTGCTCATTGCAGGTACGAATCAGAAGATCGGGCTCTGGAATCCCCGCCGTATCCAGATAACCGCTGATCAGCTCCTCGGTGATCTCCTCTTCCAAAAGCCTGCCCGCCTTCACGTCTTCCGCGATCCGGCAAACCGCCCGGCGAATCTCATCCCGAC
>CANQTI010000049.1 GCA_947626725.1 uncultured Eisenbergiella sp. | reverse complement strand
GGAAATGCCCCCAGGCCATACAGCTGCGGAATATAACGGTACAGATACCGGGATGCTGACAGCGGCGGCTGAAGATTCCGATCCACATAATAGACCCCCAGAGCGCCCTCTACCGGCTGATAACAGAATCCATCCCCAAAGAGCGGAAGGATCTGTTCCGGAAGCCGGAAATCCAGAATGACGCTCATATAATCTTCCGAAACAATTTTTTCCCTGCAGTCCATCCTGCCTCTTCGCAGTTTTTCTTTATGATATGGGCTTCTCCTCCACAACGTGCATGGACCCCATATCCTCCAGCGAATAATTGCCCCGTATATCGATCAGAGGGCCTCCGGTTCCTTCGATATAATCGCGTGTGATCGTGACGCGCCCGATATTGTCATCCTTCGGGATCTCATACATGATATCCAGCATAAATTCCTCAATGATGGAGCGCAAGGCTCTGGCGCCGGTATCCTTCTCCAGGGCCTTTTTCGCGATCGCTTCCAGAGCATCGTCAGTGAATTCCAGCTTCACCTCGTCCAATTCCAAAAGCTTCTGATACTGTTTGAGGATCGCATTTTTAGGCTCCTTCAAAATGCGCACCAGCATCTCCTCATTCAGCCCTTCCAGCGTACAGATCACGGGCAAGCGCCCGATAAATTCCGGAATCATGCCAAAATTTCGGATGTCCTCCACCGTGACTTTAGAAAGAATATTTTTTTCCTTATCCCATTTATCCCGCAGTTCTGCATTGAACCCGATAGATGTCTGCCTGCGCAGCCTCTGTTTTATGATCTCAGCCAGATCCGGAAAGGCGCCGCCGCAGATGAAAAGGATATTGCGCGTATTCACAGTAGCCAGCGGAACCATGGCATTTTTGGAGTTGGCCCCCACGGGGACCTCCACCTCCGCCCCCTCCAGAAGCTTAAGCATTCCCTGCTGTACGGATTCCCCGGACACGTCACGGGACGTGGTGTTTTTCTTTTTTGCGATCTTGTCGATCTCATCGATAAAAATAATGCCCTGCTCCGCTTTATCCACATCATTGTCCGCAGCCGCCAGGAGTTTGCTCACCACGCTCTCGATATCATCTCCAATGTATCCCGCTTCCGTCAGGGAAGTGGCATCCGCGATTGCCAGCGGTACATCTAAAAGTCTGGCCAGCGTCTTTACCAGATAGGTTTTGCCGCTGCCAGTGGGACCGATCATCAAAATATTGGACTTTTCGATCTCGATCTCGTCCATAGTATCTGTCGCAACCCGTTTATAATGGTTGTATACCGCCACGGAAATGACCTTTTTGGCATGTTCCTGGCCAATCACGTATTGATCCAGCTGCGCTTTGATTTTATGCGGGGCCGGAATGGAATGAATGTCAAGAAGCGGTTTCGCTTTCTCCTGTCCTGCGCCGTCCTTTTTGCGGATCCGCTGTTTATTGGGAATCGGCCCGCCGCCCGTCAGTCCGGACAAATTGATAAAGCTTATATTGGGAAATCCCTGCTTCTTTTCCTCCTTCTCTTTGCCGTCCCCTTCTTCATCCGGCTTCTTGTTCCGATTGTCAAACTGACTGTTCAACATATTCAATATCTGCGGATTATTCAGCATGCCCTGATAATCGTACTGGCTGACCGCATCCATGGTCTTGTGCATACAATCATCACATACACAGATATTATTGGGCAAATGGAACATCTTTCCGGCTTTGCTTTCCGGACGCCGGCAAATAAAACAGACATCTTCGTATTCCTTTTTCTTTTCGCCGGAATTGTCCGCTCCGGACTCGGAATTCATATCCTTATGATCCATATCGCTCATGAGGTGAAAACTCCCTTTCTAAAACTGTAAACTGCAATCGTCGTGCCGCTGAAGAAAAAAAATCCAGGAGCTTTTCCAAAATGGCCATTCTCCATTACGGCCAAAGCTGTCTGCTCCAACCGCCCTGCTGCGACTCTTCCCTCTGACTGCTCTCATTAAGCTGTTCCAGACTGGAAAGAACGATTTCCACATCTTTTGCCTGATAGCCTGCTCCGGTGTTCTGCATGATGGTAATCTCCGCTGTCTCGCCAGCCTTAAAGTACTGCATCTGATCGTTCAGTTCCTCCTGATTCCGGACTTCTACACCGTTAAAGGCCGTAACAATATCTCCACGTTTCAATCCCGCCCGTTCAGCGCCGGTTCCCTCATAGACCTGCGCCACAAATATTCCTTCCGGCAGATCAAAATTGGCTGAAAGATCGCTGGTCACATTGATGCAGGAAATACCCAGATACCCTCTGTCTTCATCGGAATAGCGAGATCTTGTCTCATACGTCATCAGTTCTTCAATGATCGGTCTGGCTGTAGAAATCGGAATCGCGTATCCCATTCCCTCAATGGCGGAACCATAAGTTTTGCTGGAATTGATGCCGATCACTTCTCCGTTGATGTTCAAAAGCGCGCCGCCGGAATTGCCCGGATTGATCGCCGCGTCCGTCTGGATCATGGTACTGCTCTCGCCTGTCTCGCTGACCTCCAGCGTCCGGTTCAGCGCACTGATCACGCCGGTAGTCACCGACTGACCATAGCCCAGCGCGTTCCCAATGGCGATGGCAGGCTCCCCGATTTTTAAATTGTCCGAATCGCCCATCTGTGCCACCACAATGGCGTCCTTCGTCTCCGGGGCGATATCCTCCAGCTTCACCGCAATGACAGCCAGATCCACGGCCGGGTCCGTCCCTTTTACCTGCGCTTCCACGACCGCGCCGTCAATGAACTGCACCTGCAGGGAATCGGCGCTGTCCACCACATGATTGTTCGATACAATCAGCAGCTCGGTTTCATTCTGTCCGATGATGATGCCGGAGCCGCTGCCCTGTCCGTCCCGGGAATACGTCTGTCCCCAGAAATCCTGCACCTGCTCCGTGAAATTATTGGTGACGGAAACGCACGCCGGCATCACGCTTTCCACTACGGCTGTCACATCCGTCACTACCGTAGTTACGCTGCCGCTTTCCCGGACAGGCGAAGCGGACTGTACCGGCTCCGAGGGCTGTACTGCCTCCTTGGGAGGCTCCGATTCGGGCTGTTTCTCCGGCAGGACCGTTTCTTCCGGCGTCCTACGGTACGCCTGCGCCATCTGATCCTGTATGGACTCCACCGCCAGCCAGCTGATAAAACCGCAGAACCCGACGAACACCACGGCCAGCGTTATTGCAATCGCGACTTTCACTCCGGAATTTTTCCGTCTGTCCGCTTTCTTTCCGCCCTGCCGGCGGCCGCTTCCGGCACCCTTGCCGTCCGGATTTCTGTACCGATAAGCATTTCCCGGCTGTTCATAACCATAATACCCGCGTCCGTCTCCCCGTCCGTAAGATCCGCCTGACCATTCCCGTCCGAAACCACCGTCTGGCTGGCCCTGACTGTACGCACCGCTCTGCTGCGTCTGGTCGAAACCGCCGTCCGGCTGGCCCTGGCTGTATACACCGCTCTGCTGCGTCTGGCCGAAACCGCCGTCCGGCTGGCCCTGGCTATACGCACCGTTCTGCTGCGTCTGGCCGAAACCGCCGTCCGGCTGGCCCTGGCCGTATACACCGCTCTGCTGCTCTTGATTGCTTCCGGAACCGTTCTGATTCAATTCATTTTCCATTTGTAATCCCTCTCTGCACAAAATGCTCCCCGGACAGCATACTTCCCGCTGTCAATCTCCTGCATTTAGTGTAACTGTTATTTGTGTTCTTTCTGTGATAAAAATGATAAAAAATGAAAAAGGAAAAAGATATCTCAAAATTTTCGGTCTCATGCATCCCAAAAGGAAGGGGATGCACTGCAAATTTTCCTGAGTCGCCTCGGCAGCTTTTCGTATGATTTCCCCATCCGATAACCAACATATTTCGCGGCGCTCTGACACATGAGAAGCAGAATCAAAAACGGGTTTTGACGAAACAGAAATGCAGCAGTCCGCTTCACCAGCGCCATACCTTCCCCCTCCGGAGGCACCGCAGCAAAAACCTCCGGATGCATGGCATGGGACGTGCCAAGATCAAAGTTTCTTCGAAACTGCTGAACAAGCGTATAATTATGGGAATGGATCACCTGTGCCCCTGCCGCATAGACAACGGCATAACCGGCGTCAACAGCGCCCGCCGCATAAACCATATCCTCGTTGAAAACTGCAGGAAAAGCAAAGCCGCCCAGTTTGTCAAACACAGCCCTTCTATATATTGCGCACACATTAGAGCAAAAAAAGGTCTTGATTCCGAGTTCCGAAATATCCGCCTTTCTCTTGATCCGCTCCTGATCCGGATAGTTGAACTGTCTGGTATAGCGCTCGATCAGGCAGCAGTCCTCCTCCGGCAGCTGTCTGGCATAGGCTGCCGCCGCATCCGCATTCTGTTCCAGCGCCTCCTTCAGCCGTTCCAGCAAAAACAGATCCGCCGGAAGCGCATCCTGGGTCATACAGACAAAATAATCCGCGTCGGACTTTTCCACACCGGCCTGCCGCGTCGCTCCGTGATCGAACTCCTGCTTTTTCAGTGAATATTTCTTTATTCTCGGATGCTGAAGACAAAACTGCTCCAACCTGCGGTCCGTTCCGCACCCATCCCGGGTTTCCATCACAATGATCCGCTCCGGCGGGAATGTCTGCCGCTCCAGACGGTCCACAAGCTCATAAAACCTTTCCCCCGGCCGATACACCGGAATGATCACATCCACACTCATACGGACCTCCGACCCGTTTTCTCCGCCTTCCCACCGATACATCCGAGTGCGGCGCCGCTGACCCCGTCAGCCTGACGCGCCGCCTTTCCTGCAGCCGATTTGTTCGCTTCCCGCATCCACTCCCAACGAGAAATAAAACGTTTATACAGAAGGAAACGGGACCGCCGATTTTACGCCAGTCCCCGTTTTCATAAGAGCGTCCGCAAAATGCGGCACCCGCCGTTTCCATTCATGGCCGCACACGGCCGACAGGACCGCAGCTTCACCGATCAATCTTATATCCCGAAATATCCGACGCGATCTTTCTGCTGTACTCCTTGACCTGGTCGGAGGGCTCATAGTCCACGACACCGAACAGGAATTCATGCAGCTTCTTCACATTCGCCTCCAGATCCAGAGGGACCACGCAGGAACCTTTGCTGCCGATCTTTCCGCTCCCACGGAGCTCTTCAAACGGCATACCATCCTGTCCCACGATCTCATAGGAGCCCACATCCGACAGAATCTCCTGCATCTCCGACAGATCCAAATTCGTCTGCGTATTGTCGATCACCTTGTTCAAAATGGAGATCAGCGTCGCGGGATTCGCCCGTTTCGCCTTTTCCATACAGGCCATCAACACCTTGCGCTGACGTTCGGTACGGCCGTAATCGTTTCCGATATACCGGATCCGGCAGTAGGCCGTCGCCTGCAGGCCGTTCAGCGTCTGCATCCCGCTCTGGGTCACCCGCACGATGTTCTCATTGAGCTTGCTGGGCGGATCTCCCTCCTCCATATACATGCTTCTCTGATAATCATTCAGATAGGAGATCTCGTTCTCATGCACATCGATATCCACGCCGCCCAGCGCGTCGATGGTCTCAATGAGCGCGTCAAAGCCCACTGTCATATATTCCGAAATGTTCATGTCCAGGTTCCAGTTGAGCATGTTCAGCGCCTGCTCCGCTCCGCCGTTGGCATACGCGGAATTGGCCTTGTTGTAGGAATCCGTCCCCAAATTCAGATAAGTATCCCGATATACGCTGCACAGCTTTACTTCTTTCGTATCCATATTGATGGAGGCGATCATGATCGTATCCGTGCGCTGTCCCTTGCCGAGCTTTCCTTTCCGGGAATCCACACCAAACAAAGCGATATTGCGATAGCCCTTCTGAACCACATTCTCTTCCTCGACCTTGGGATTGAACTTGATATCCTCCTCCGTCAGATCGATCTTTTCCATCTTGCGCAGACTGTTCACCGTCATGATCGCGCCCAGCAGAACCACCAGCGCAATGATCTCCACCGCAAACAGAAGCAGACGTTTTCTCCGCTTCGCTTTTTTCTTTTTGGAGGAAGACTTTTTCCTGCTGCCGGATGATTTCCCGGAATGGGATCTTTGCACGGGTTCGTCCTCCCATTCCGAATCATATTTCTTTCCTGAAGACGATGCTTTCTTGGAAGAGGACTTCCCGGAACCTTTCGCGGAAGAGCTTCCTGTGCTCTTATGGCTGCCGTTCCGGGATTTTTTTCTCTCCTCCGTTTCGTCCCAGTCTCTTGAATTCGTTGCCATCGTATCTCTCCTGTCAGTAAGCGTTTTCGTTGATCATACCTTTGAAAACTGTGAGAAATAAAATTTTCAGATCAAACCCCATACTCCAGTTTTCAATATAGTAAATGTCATACTCGATCCGCTTGCGAATCGAAGTATCCCCCCGATATCCGTTGATCTGTGCCCAGCCGGTAAGCCCCGGCCGCACCTGATGCTTGATCATGTAGCGCGGGATTTCCTCCCGGAACTTTTCCACATACTGGGGCCGTTCCGGCCGCGGTCCCACCAGGCTCATGTTCCCAATCAGAATATTGAAAAGCTGAGGCAATTCGTCAATGCTCGTCCGGCGCAGAACGCGCCCCACCTTCGTGACCCTGGGGTCATCCTTTGTCGTCCAGCCCTTCTTCTCTTCCGACTCTTCCTGAAGCCGCATAGTGCGGAACTTATACATTTTAAACGTGCGATTGTGCAGGCCCACTCTCTCCTGGGCGAAAATAACCGGGCCTTTGCTGGTTGTTTTCACCAGGATCGCCACCACCACAAGCAGCGGCGAAGTCAGGATCAAACCGCAAAGAGAGCCCACGATATCCACCAGCCGTTTGGACACCGCGTTGATCGTGTTCGTCAGCGGCACATAACGGATATTGATGACCGGAAGTCCTCCCAGATCCTCCGTATAGGGTTTCCCGGGCACCAGACTGTTATAATCGGGTATAAACGTCGTATGCACGCCCGATTTCTCACAGAGGCTCACGATTTCTTCCAGCCTGTCATAATCGGACAGGGCCAGTGTCACCGCGATCTCGTCCAGCTTATTCTCCGGCAGGATATAGAGCAGATTGTCAATGGCGCCCAGCACGCGCACGCCCTTGTAAACCGCCCCCCGCGGCACACTGTCATCCAGAATTCCCCGTACCACATACCCCCACTGGGGATTCGCCATGATGCGGTCAATATATGCTTCCGCAGCCCGGGAATAGCCGACCAGAAGAATATGCTTGAGATTATATCCCTTTCTTCGAAAAAAATGAAGAAGTCTGCGGATACACGCCCGGATCAGGATCGTGAACACCGTGTTGAGCACGGCGAACAGCGCCAGCATGGAGCGCGAGAAATCATGCATATAGGAAATGGACGAGTTCATCAAAAACAGTACGGCCAGAATTAAAATGATTCCGATCAGATTGGCCCGAAACACATTCTGGATCTCATCCTCTGCCCGCTGCACGCGCTTGGGCGTATATAAACGGGCCCCATAATACAAAACCAGATAAGAGGGTACGATAAAATAAAGAGCAGAGAAATAAATGCCCATGGGCAGAACACCTATGCTCTTATCCGCAAAACTGCTCTCAAACATCAACCACCAGGCGAGAATATAGGATCCCGCGATCGTCAGCGCGTCCAGCACGACGTGCAGGCGGTTGAAATACTTCTGGTTATCTTTTATCATTCCCTCAATACCCCATAAGGTCCGGTTGCGGGCATTATATCATAATCCGCCGGAAAGTACAAGGATTTTACAAAATCCGCCCCATCCGTCCTTTACAGCCGCCTTTTAAAGAACGAAAGCCCTCCCCAACTCCGCAAAAAGTAATTTCCGGCCATTCCCCGGATCCCTACAACCGCCGGAACAGGTTTTCCCAAAGTTCCAGCTGAATCCTGGCATAATTCCCCAGGTTCTTCCACATGAAATGCACTTTATGGGTTCTCCCCGCCTCAGACGCACACAGGGAAAGGCCTGTCAGAAGCCCCTTCCAATAAATGCCTCCGAACCCTTTCCCCGCAAAAAAGAACAGTTTAAGCAAAAAACCTGCTGCCAGAAAGGGCGCATTCAGCAATAGCTGCAAAACAGGCATATTTTTGTAAATCAAGTACACATTATTCCGGGAAGAGTGCTGAATCTTGAACGCATTGTAACGGGAACCGGAAAATCCGCTGCCGGCATGATATACCACAGCCGAAGGCTCCGTCACATTGCGGTATCCCAGAATCCTGGCACGGTAGCCAAGATCCACATCCTCCAGATACGCAAAATGGTTCTCATCGAACAGCCCTGTTTTTTCCAGATACGCCTTTCTGTACAGCGCCGCCCCCGCACAGCTGGAGAACACGTTCATGGGTCTGGAAAAACGTTCCCGCGGCTTTCCCTTCCCTACCGCATAGGCCCAGCCAAAGGCAGAATACAGATCCCCGGCCCCATCTATGAGTTCCGGCCGGCTCATGGAAAGCATTTTCGCTCCCACCGAAAAGATATGATCATCCGCCTCCAACGCCGCTTCCAGATGTCCAACGCAGTCCGGCTCTATTTCTGTGTCGTTGTTGAGCAAAAAAACATAGGCAGTCTCGGCCGCAGCGATCCCGGCGTTGACCGCCGCACAGAACCCTTTGTTTTCTTCAAAGGCGACCAGTCTCACCTGAGAAAACTCCCGCTCCACCAGTTCCCTGCTGCCGTCCACGGAACCGTTGTCCACTACGATCACAGACACCGAGACAAAACTCTGCATTACCGATTTCAGGCATTTTCTGATATATTTGATCCCGTTGTAATTCGGAATGATCACCGTCGTTTTCAAGATTTTACCCGTCCGCCCGTTCCTTCTGGATCCCACAGAATCCGATATCCCATTTCCCGCAGCTTCGCGCAGAACTCCAGGCTTGCCCGCCGCATCGCACCCTCTTCTTCCCCGTACTGCTCTCTCTCCCGCTCTGCCCGCTGCAAAGCCTGTGCATACAACCCGGAAAGCTCTTTCCGCACCCGCAGGGTCCGAAGATCCGCCGCCTCCACATCCTGCTGCAGCGCCGCCCTGTGCATCGGGCCGGAAAATCCGTTTCGCAGACCCTCAAACCGCATCCTCACGTTCGCGGCCGTTTCCTGCAAACCCACATCCGCCGTCGGTTTCTGCCATCCTGCACTCGCCGCCGAGTCATAAATGCCGCTGCAAAAACGGCCCTTTTTGGGCGGAAGCGGACAAGCCACCGCACCCAGATCCGGACGCTGCGCAAAAATATCCCCTTCATAGTCTACCCGATAGAAGCCCAAATGTTTCAGATGGGATACTTTTGCACGCTTCCCAGTCTGTGCCAGAAACGCCTCTATCGCACATTTTCCCGCTTCATAGGCATACGCCTTGCTTTTCGGATTCTGGGCCGTGGAATCCTCATGACAGCGCCAATGATACAAAACTTTCTTTATATGACAAAAGGGGACCCCCAGCGCCGCGGCGCGCAGCACCAGATCATAATCCTGTGCGCCGTCAAACTCCGCCCGCATCCCCAGTTCCCGGATCAGTCTGCTCTCCATCACCAGAAAATGGCAGATATAATTGTTGGAAAGCAAAAGATCCGGATCCAGATCCGGTTTCAGATTGGGTTCAAAAAAACGGCTTCCCGACCCGTCGCATTTATCCTCATCGGAATACAGCAGGAGCGGCTGCCTGCCCGCCTTTTTTCCCGTTTCGACCGCCGAAGCCGTCTCAAAGAGCGCATCGGGAGTCAAT
Organism: uncultured Eisenbergiella sp.; assembly: GCA_947626725.1. Classification (GTDB taxonomy): domain Bacteria; phylum Bacillota; class Clostridia; order Lachnospirales; family Lachnospiraceae; genus Gallintestinimicrobium. Next base: position 1,169 of record CANQTI010000049.1, on the reverse strand, counting down.
AAATCATCATGGTCCAAAAGCCCTATATAATCCCCGCGCGCATAAGCCAATCCGGCATTGGTATTTCGGGAAATTCCCAGGTTCTTCTCCAGCTTCAGATATCGGACCGCACCGTCTTTCCAGATCGCTTTTCCTGCCGCTGTTCCATCCGTTCCCGGGCTTTGCGCGGTCCGTTCAAAAAAGAGCCCGTGAAGCCCGGCCCAACGCTCCGCCAGCTGTTTTGTCCCGCCGTCCGCTCCGGCGTCCGCGATCACCAGCTCCCAGTGCGGATAGGTCTGGACATAGAGACTGTCCAGCAGTGCCGTCAGATGCGCCTCCTTGGGCATGAACGCAGGCACCACCACCGAAATACGAAGCCGGCCGAGATCGGTCCCACGCTGTGCCTCCAGCACATCCTCCCCCGGAGACTCATAGACATAAGACGCCTGCCGGCTTTCCCCAAGTCGCTCCAGCGCCGCCAGACAAGCGGCGGATAAACCGTTTTTTTTCAGGTAATACCAGGTCTTTTTCAGATTGGCAATACGAAATGCCGCCATGTGCGCCCTGACTCCTTTCGGGATTTTTATTGTCTGCGGGATTTTTTCGTCCTAATCTGCCGAAATTTCCTTTTCTGTCTTTTGGGAGCTATCTTCTTTCCCGTTTTTGAGATTTTTTTACTTCCCCGAAGGGTTTCCCAATTCACCGGGAATACACCATCCGGCACACTTACAGAACGGCGATACCGCGCAGCCTGCGGCATCGCCGTCATAATCATCCGATTTCTGTTCCTGCAAAACGGCCCGTTCCGAAATGCTTCCGAAACCGTCCCGCCTTTTCGTACCTCACAGCGCCGCCTTCAGATCCTCTGTCAGCCTCGCCACCTTCTGCGCGGCGTCCTCCAGGCTGTTCCCTTTCACACCCATATAGAACTTGATCTTGGGCTCCGTTCCGGAAGGACGGGCACAGCACCAGTTATCGCCGGGCAGCTCGAAATAAAGCACATTGGACTTGGGCAGGCCGGTAGGGCAGGTCTCTCCCGTCTCCATATCGGTGATCACGTCCTTCTCGTAGTCGCGCATCCGCAGCACCTTCAGGTCGCCGAATGCCTTGGGCGGATCGCTGCGGAGCTTATCCATGATCCCGGCGATCTGCGCCGCGCCGTCGATGCCCTTCAGCGTGATCGTATACTG
>CANQTI010000048.1 GCA_947626725.1 uncultured Eisenbergiella sp. | reverse complement strand
CCGGCGCAAATTCCAGGCACAGACGGGTGCGGCACAGCTTCCTGTCAAACACCTTCTCCGCCGCCCGGATCCGGCGCTTGACGCCGTCCGGCGTGCGGATCTCCTCATAACGGGTATTTTCTCCGATGGCGGGACGATATACATCGTACTCCTCCGCGTTTTTGCTCTCCCAGGCCCGCTCCGCCGCCAGCCTCGTTCCGTCCATCTTTTCAAACCGGAGGGAGCCCGTGGCCCGGACGACGGTCAGCCGCAGGGCCGCCGTCTCCAGCCGGATCTCCCGGCCGTCCTCCTGCCAGTTCCAGGCACAGGAGGCGGAAAGATCCGCGTATTCCTGCCCCTGTTCCGTTCCGAAAACGCCGCTTTCCGTATAGGAAACGCGCACCGCCCGGTCCGTCTGGGGGATCAGGCGGATGATCCCGGCTTCCGAAAAGAGGAACAGCACATTTCCCTCCCGCTTCGCCTTTGTGATGATTCTTTCTTTTCTCTTCTCTGCCTGCAGCATGTTTTCTTTTCTCCGATCTTGTCTCTGTACGGACAGACCGCAATCCCTATGCGATCCCGAAAGGCCATATTCCTCGGCAAAATACCGTTCTTTTGCATTCGCCTGCCATTGCAGCTGAAGGACTGAATGCCCTCCGTTCCGCATTTGCAACGATTCACTCTTCCCCCGGCCAACGCCAGCTCTGCTCCGCCGCCAGGCAGATTTCCCGCTCCCGGCCGCCATATACCACTGTCGCGCGCAGGGGACTGTGGGCCAGGATATGAAAATCCTCCAGCTTTCCATGACGCCAGCGTATGCTGACCTCCCCGTTGCCCCGGATCCGGAGCCCTTCGGCGGCCCCTTCCGGCCAGGCTTCCGGAAGGGCAGGGAGGATCCGGATCCTCCCGTTGTGGCTCTGGACCAGCATCTCGGCGATGCCAGCGGCGCCGCCCAGGTTGCCGTCGATCTGAAAGACCCGTCCCCGCGGCCTGTCCCAGGAGGGATGGCTGTCCATCAGGTTCTCAAAGGTGGATTCGCCGAGAAGCGCCCGCAAATCCCCCTGTGCCCTGTCGCCCTGCCGGAGTCTGGCCCAAAAGAGGATGATCCAGGCCCTGCTCCAGCCGGTGTGCCCGCCGCCGTGGGTCAGGCGGTACTCCAGGGAACGCCTGGCGGCCTCCGCCAGCTCCGGGGTGTCCTCCGGGGTGATCTGCGCGCTGGGATAGAGGCCGTAGAGATGGGAGATATGACGGTGGCCCGGCTCCGGCTCCCTGTATTCCCGTTCCCACTCCATCAGCCGCCCGTCAGAGCCGATCCGCAGAGGCGGAAGTTTACGCAGCATTTCCCGGGCCTCCGGCACCAGCCTGCCGATTCCCAGTTCCCCCGCCGCGGCCAGATAACCGTTCAAAAGATCGGTCAGGATTTCGATGTCCATAGCGGGCATCCGGCACATCCACACCCGGCGGCCCTCCAGCTCATAGCTGTTCTCCGGAGAGACCGACGGCAGCGTCGTCAGTTCACCCCGGTCGGTCTCCTGCAGGAAATCCCGGAAAAACAGCACCGCTTCTTCCAGAACAGGAAAATTCTCCCGGAGGAAACCCCTGTCCCTGGTAAACTGCCAGTGTTCCCAGATGGCGGTTGCCAGCCAGGCACCGCCCATTACCCAGTAGGTCGCAGTCCCGCACTCGTCCTGAGGTGCGGTATCCGCGTGGACATCCGTGTTGTGGTGGGCCACGAACCCCCGGCAGCCGTACATCCGGCGGGCCGTCTCTTTCCCGTTCTCACAGACCCGTCTCAGCAGGGCGAAGTAGGGTTCCGCGCACTCGGAAAGTCCGCAGACGTCTGCGGGCCAGTAGTTCATCTCCAGATTGATGTTGATGGTGTATTTGGAGTCCCAGGAGGGCATGAATTCCTCGTTCCAGAGACCCTGGAGCGTCAGCGGCAGGCCGCCGGGACGGCTCCCGGCGATCATCAGATACCGGCCATACTGGAAGTAAAGGGCGGCAAGGCCGGGATCCTCCCCGCCAGCGGCGAACCGGCGAAGACGCTCATCCGTGGGAAGATCGTCCGGCTCCCTGTCCTCCCCCAGGCGCAGCTTCACCCGGTCGAAAAGCGCCCGGTAATCCTCCACATGAACCTTGAAAAGCGCTTCCGGGTCCGGATAAGAGGCCCGGATCTTTCGGAGCTGTTCCGCGACCTCCGTAGCCAGATCCTTCGCCTCCCCGCCCACGGCTGTCCGGGCCGTGAAGATCAGGGTCACATCCCCGGCTTCACGGATCGTCAGGCGGGCGCCGACGGTCTCCCATTCTCCGTCCGAAGCCAGGACGGACAGTCCCATCGCCCAGCCGATGCCCTGCTGGTCCCCGCCGCAGATCAGCGTCCCATCTGCCCCGTGTCCGGAGAAATCCATGTGCCGCTCCCGATCCAGACGACAGGCAAAGCGCATCCGCCTGCCGCCCCGGGCTGTCAGGCGGATCACCAGGCAGTCGGAAGGACGAACGGCAAAGACCTGCCGCTCAAAGCTCGTCCCGCCAGATGCAAACCGGGTCCAGGCCACCGCCCTGTCCAGATCCAGCCCCCGGCTGTATCCGGTCACATCGGCTTCTGCCTCTCCTGTGTCAAAAAAATCCAGCCACAGATCCCCGAGGGTCTGATACATCCTCTGCGTATACGGCGTGCCGGACATGGCGGCGACGGCCAGCTCCTGTGCCTCTTCCACACGTCCCCGGCAGAAGAGGTCCCGTATCTTCTCCAGATTCCCGGCGCAGTCGGGGTTTACACGTTCCTGGGGGCCGCCGCTCCAGAGCCCCTCTTCATTGAGCTGAATGCGCTCCCGCCTCACGCCGCCAAAAACCATGGCCCCCAGCCGTCCGTTTCCCACGGGCAGGGCCTGATCCCAGTATTCTGCAGGTTTTTTATAATGAAGCTCCATTTTTTCCTCCAAAAAGATCAGATATACAGCCTTACTTTTGCTGCAGGAAGTCCGAGATCGACGCCTCTATGGCAGTATCCCCGGACAGATAATCTCTTCCGTTATCCAGAAACGGGACCTGCCACTCGTCCTCGGGCACCTTTCTTCCGCGCAGCTTTTCCTTAAATTTTTCCTTTTCCGACGGGTCATTCGTATCGATCCGGATGAAGGACAGCTGCGGATTGGCCCGGAAGCTCTCCTCTACGAGATCCTCTATGCGATTGCAGTCTTCACAATCGGGCCGGTAATAATACCATACGGTTCCCGTATCCGGTATGTCACAGAGCTCACATACGAGATGTCGGAGATGGCTGTCAATCTCCTCCTGCCCCGTGACGTAAGCATCTCCGGCGATCACCATCGGCGTCGTCCTTTCCTGTTCCGGGATGTCCAGAGCGTCGCACAGCTTGATCCAAAGGCCGTCTTCCCCCGAAAATAAATTGTAACCGTAGATATGCAGATCCTCCGGCAGGGCAACGCCCGCCAGCCGATCCAGGAGAAGCTGTCTGAATTCGCCCTCATGGTCGCAGCTGCCGCATACTTCATCATAAAAATAGTACACCGCTTTTTCCTGCCCGGAGGCACGGCTGTGCCTGACGCTCCAAAACAGGGCAGTGCCCAGCAGGACCGCGCCGAGAACCGCGCCGATCAAAATCCCCTGTCCCATTCTCCTGTGCTTCTTCAAAGGGACTCACCCCCTTCCGTACCTTCGATCATAAGTCTTCTGAACGTGACCCATCAGATTCCCATGGACTGGATCCTCATATCATGATACAGCCTGACATATAGGAATCTTTTGAGCGGGGAAGCCGCTTTCTCCCCACATACGGGAATAAACATTCAAAGATCCTGCTGTTTCGATCAATATACATCATAAGGTCGTCGTTTTCAACCCATACGTTGGCCCCGGCGTCAAAGCCTTTGCAGGGCATCGATTCCCCCGAATCAGCGCTCTGACTGTTCCATTTTACATGATACTTTTCGATCATGACTGCCCTGCCCTTTCTTCCGGAATTTCCTGCAGTCCAAACGAATTCCTGTTTCCTCGTCCCTTTCGCATTTCCTTCGAAGCAAAACCGGCCTCATCCTTTCACCGATCCGATCATGACACCCTTGACAAAGTATTTTTGTATGAACGGATACGCGATCATCAGCGGAAGGCTGCTGATGATGATCGTGCCGTATTTCAGCATCTCACTTAAATATTTGTTTCTTTCGATCGTCTCGGGATCCACACTGGAGGAATCAAAGCTGACCTGAGACATCAGCAGGATCCTGCGCAGCACCAGCTGCAGCGGATATTTTGCAGACGAATCGATGTAGATCATAGGATTGAAATAAGAATTCCACAGGGAAACCGCGACCCACAGGCTCAGCGTCGCAATGATCGGCGCGGACAGCGGCACAACGATCTTTACGAAAAACGGGAAATCGGCACATCCGTCCATCTGCGCCGCCTCCAACAATTCCCGCGAGATCGTCTGATCAAAAAAGGTGCGCGCAACGATAATGTTATAGGCGCTCACGGAACCGGGAAGAATGATCGCCCACATGGTATCGAGCAGGCCCAGGTTCTTGATCAGCAGATAAGAGGGGATCAGCCCGCCTGAAAACATCATCGTAAAAAGGAAAATCCCCATGAATATTTTTCTTCCCTGAAAATCTTCTCTGGACAAAGGATACGCCGCAAACAGCGTGAGCACCAGGCTGATGAGCGTTCCCAAAACCGTATAGATAATGGAATTCTTATATCCCGTCCAAATGGAGGAATATCGGAAAACGGCCTTATAGCTGTCCAGTGTGAAACCGACCGGCAGTAATTTCACCCTTCCGGCCATCAGCGCATCTCCCGAGCTGAAGGAGCAGCTGATGATATAAACGATCGGATACAGGACAATGCAGAACAGACAGACCAAAAACAGATAATTCAAAAAGTAGACAACCTTATCCTGTGAAATGATTTTTCGTCTCATGAAATGATCCCTCCTCAAATAAAGCTGATCCCTGAAATTTTATCCGCGATCTTATTGGTGATGAGGATCAGGATCAGGCCGATGATCGACTGGAACAATCCGATCGCCGTCGAATAGGGATAATCCGGGAACGAGGATACCAGGGACACTTTGTAGGAATATGTGGCAATTACTTCGGAGGAGCTCAGATTCATCTGATTCTGCATGGCCAGCACCTTTTCATAGCCCACATTCAGGATGCCGCCCATATTCAGGATCATCATGATCACAACCGTCGGAACGATGGCCGGTATATCCACATAACGGATCCGCTGGAGCAGCGTCGCGCCGTCGATGATCGCAGCCTCATGCTGCTCCATATCCACTCCGGCCAGAGCCGCGATATAGATGATCGCTCCAAAGCCCATGCCCTGCCATATGCCCGTCCATACATACAGCGACGGAAACAGCTCCGCGCTTCCCAATATGTTGACGCCGAAGTGATCGCTGAAAAAGCTCCCCAGCACGCCGGTCCTGATATCAAACATCATATTGATGATCCCTACGAATACGATCGTGGAAATGAAATAGGGGCAGTAGGTCACCATCTGCACGGTCTTTCTGAAAAGATAGTTTTTGGCATAATTCAAAGACAGCGCGAGAATGATCGAACAGGGAACGCCGGCGAACATGGAATAAAGAGAAATGACCAAAGTATTCCGAAGGCATTCCATAAAATTATAGTTATTGAAAAACCGGATAAAATTATTCATGCCGAAATTCTCAGCCCACGGACTTTTCCAGATCCCAAGGCTCACTTTATAATTCTTAAAGGCCAAAAGAATGCCGTACATGGGGCCATACGCGAATATAAAAATAACGATCAGCGGAAAGAGTATCATCACATACAGCTGCCAGTGTGCTTTCAGGTAGCCGAAGAATTTTTTTCTTCTGTTTTTTCCCGTCTCATTCATCCTCTTCTTCTCCCAAAAAAGAAACAGAGTTCCCGCTCAAGGCCGTTGCCGGCCCGGCAAAGGAGCGCTTTTCGCGTCCTTTGCCGGCACAGGAACTCATTATGCATTGTTTTCTACATATTTATCGTAATAGCTTTGATAGAGAGAGATAAAATTGTCCACTCCCATGTTGCCCAGTTTCTGCAAATAAGCATCCCAATCCTTCTCGATATCCAGATCTCCCGTGATGAACTGGACCGCCGCCTGATTGACATAACCGACGATCGTCACCGTCGCCTCCGAAATCGTCTGCGCATCCTGGCCTTCGAATACCAGCTCAGGCACCAGGGTTTTCTCATCCGGCGCATACTTTTCGTATTTTTCCGCCGCCTGCTGCAGGATATACTCCACGTCGTAATCCGGATCCGTCACCTTCAGCTCGCTTCTGAAATCAACAGTGTTGCAGCGAAAGCTGGCGTCGGATGCGTAATGCCAGTTGGCATATTCCTTCTCAAACCCATTGCCCAGCCAGTCAAAGGGATTTTCATCATCATCGCTGAATCCCAGGTTCTCATACACCGGCGCGTCACCCGCCAGGGAAACGCCCTCATCCGTCCACTCCCATGAGAATCCTTCCGGCCCGTAAGCCTGCACCAGCGTTCCCTCTTCAGAAGCAAGGAAATCGAACAGCGCCAGGGCGATCACCGGATACTTACAGTTTTTAGATACGATACCCACGGCGGATCCGAAATACAGGCTCCGTCCTCTCGCGGCCAGACGGACGCCGTTCGGTCCCTCTACGGGTTCCAGGACTTCCCAATCCTGCCATTTTCCGTCCTCTCTTCCGTACAGCTTGCCGATCTCCGGAGACATCGTGCCGCCCGGATGAAGGGCGACCAGATTTTCCTCATTTTCCATCGTCGCGGAAAACTGCGTGCCGTCCTGTGTGAACACCTGACTGTCCACCAGGCCTTCCTCATAAATCTTGTTCAGGAAGCGCAGCGCGTCCCGGTACTCCTCCTTCATGACCGCATATTCGATCTTCCCATCCGCATTCACCACCATTCCGGCTCCCTGGTCGATCGTCGTGTTGCTGAGCGGATTATCGCACTGCAGGAAGGAATTGATGAACCAAACCGTCGGATCGGTAGTCCAGCCGCCCAAATATCCGGATACCGGGATTTCATCCGCTTTTCCGTTGCCGTTCGGATCCTGTGTCTTCACCTTCACCAGGAAATCATACAATTCATCCAGCGTTTCCGGCATTTTCCCTCCGTTCAGGCTGTCCACCCAGGGCTTATAGATCCACATCCGGTTGTCATATAAGCAGTGGAAGCACTCGTTTTCATCGCCGTATGTATAAATATTTCCGTCGCTCAAAACCAGATCCGCCCTTCTGGCCGGACTCGATTCATTCAGCTTGTTCCAATTTGGAGCGTCCTCCAGATAATCGTTCAGGGGAAGGATCAGCCCCTGCTGTCCGTAGGACTGCGTTTCCGCCTTGGTCCAGCCGGTGGTCCATAAAATATCCGGGATGCTGTCAGGATCCGTCATCAAAAGGTTCAGCTTCGTCTTTGCCTCATCCCCATCCAGATCATAAACAAAATCCAGATGGATATTCGTCTTTTCTTCGATCCAGTCCGTCACATAGTTGTCCTGATAGGTTCCCCCTCCTGTCGCAATGGACTTGACGAAAACGGTCAGGTTCAGTTTTTCCTTCAGCGGGAACACGACATCGCTGACGGAAGCGAAATCAAACAGATCCTCTCCCTGCGCCTGCTCCCCGGAAGCAGCCGCGTCCGCTTCTGACTCTCCTCCCGTCCCGGCATTCCCTGCCTGGTTTCCGCATCCGCCCAGGAGAGTCACCGTCAATACAGCCACCAACCCCAGGGATATGACCTTGTTCCATTTTTCCTTTTTTCTCATATCGAGACCTCCTTTTTTTGATACTTTTACCCTTATCACATTCCTCCCGAAAAGAAAATATACAATGCTTAAGCTCTCTTTTATTCTTTTTTTATCATTCTGATGAATCGGCCTTTCTGTATTTTGAAGCGCTCGTTCCGGTCACCCTTTTAAAAGCCCGGCAGAATGAATTCACGGAATAATAGCCCACCTTCTCCGCGATCTGATTGATCGGCATCTGTGTGGTCCGCAAAAACTGTTTTGCCTTTTCCATTCTCACATATTCCATATAAGAGGAAAAGGTCTGGCCCATCCGTTGTTTGAACACAGACGACAAATACGGTTCACTGATATGAAAAGCGTCCGCCACCCCTTTTAAGGACAGATTATCGTCTCCGTAATTCATATCGATATACGCTACGACGTTGGGGATCAGCTTGTCGGCATACGCGGAATCCTTCTGTTCCTTCACGTACTGACAGACATCCTTATACAGATCCAATACCTTCGTAATCTGTACGAGCAGGGGTTCGTTAAAGATCTTGTCCGTTCTTTCATAAAATGATTCACATACCGTCTCATCCATTTCGATATGGCCGAGGGCACGGAGCAAGATGATCTGCAGTTCATTCAGGATCATATTCTGCAAATGCGCGGGAAGATTGCTCTTCAGGATATATTCCGCTATGATCTTCTCCAGTTCATCATGCAGCCCGGCCTGATCTCCGGATATCAAATAGTAGGATAACTGGGCCGAAAAATCATCCTCCGGATAGATCAGCGGTTTCTCCGGCGTTTTCAGATACCATATCACGATGCCATCGGACATCCCTTTCTCGTTCAGGGACATATAAAACGCATTTTGATAGGATTTATTGATATCCGTAAGAGAATTCACCAGATTTCCCCCGTAAATGCTGATCTGATCCGAGATAATGCCGGGGATCCTGCTTTTGATCTGTCTGAGCCTTTTTTCTGAAATATTTTTAAAATCGCCGGCCTCATCCGCGGAATAGGACAGCACCAGCGCGGTCTGATCCCAGCCGATATCCGTATACAGGCTTTCCGGCAGAACGGATTCCAGGGCCTCCTGTACGGACAGGGAATAGTATTTCAATTCCTCCGGCACGTTTCCGCCTTCATTTCCCCGGAACCGGAAAATGAACACTGCAAAAGAACGGCCCTTATAATCCCATTCCGCATATTCCGCCATCCGCTTTGCTTTCGCCGGGTCAACAATATCGCCAAATATCAGTTGGTTTATGAACGTGATTTTAATATACTGTTTTTGATCTTCCAGCGCTTCCGATAAACTGACGTTGGTTTTGATCAGAGATTGTATGGATCTTTTGATATTCGAAAAAACGGACTGCCTTTTTTCAAAATATTCCGGCTGGTCGGCGAATTCTTTCAGGATATCCTCGATCGGCGTCGCGCTTCTTAGGGACATCAGATAGCTTAAGAGGATCCCCAAAAATATGGCAAGAGAAATACAGACGGTCAATGCCACGATACTGGATAACGTTCTTTGATTCACGATACGCTCCGGCTGAATGGAATAATAGGTCAGGCCGGAGGTTTCCGAAACATACCGGAACATATAATAATCATGATCCAGCTTGTACGATATCTTTTCAGCCGCCCCGTCCTGTTCCAAAGCATTTCTCACCGATTGCTGCAGGGCATCCATGGATATCGCGCCGGCATCCTCCCGAAAATACACGATCCTGTTTTCCCGATCCTCAATACATTGAATCCCGCCTTCCGGAATGATCGGCATCAAAGAATCGATCACATCCTGCTTCAATGCGATCCATATCCTTCCTGCGGTGCTGTTGTCCACATCTGTCAATAAAGGGCGGACGTAGATCAAAAGATCCAGTACCTCTCCGTCCTTGAACGTATAGCTTTCAGCGGGGAGCAGCCCCGTTCCGGTATTGTCAAGCATTCTTTCCGAAAGCCACGCTTCATAGGATTCGGAATCGCTTTCCCGAAGGTACAGATCATAGAAATCCCGATACTGGTAAATGATGCTGTCATTCAGCACGATCTCACTCTTATCAAAGAAAATATAATACCCGAAAACGGAATTGTTCATCTGAGAAATGCCCGGCAGGGCATCCCGCAGGCTGATCATCCCGTAGGTATGAGGATATCCGAAGGGATCCGAGACATTTTTAAAAACATTTACCCCGGCGTCGCCCGCGAGGGAATCTCCCAGGCTGGACAGCTCCTCCAGCGTCGCATCCACCATGCGGGCCACATGCTTCAGTTCCCTCTCTTCTCTTTGTACATCGTTTTCTCTTAAGGAAAAGATCACATAGATATAATAGCTGCAGCATAAAATCAGCGGGACTAAAAAAACGCAAAAATACATGATTAAATAATGCACTAATATCTGACGGTTTCGGTTTGTTCTCCTGTTTCTCATTTGCCCACCCCGCATACAGCTTCTGAAATCCACAGATCGCCGCCGGTAATCTGCCTCGTTCCGCTCCTTTTCTTTGTATCGAAATAGTGGATATTTTATTATTGCACATTCTGTCCTTTTCTGAAAATATTCATTTTTTACGATGGAATATTCATTTTTTATTGTGAGGCCGAAGCAGAAGAAAGCGGGGGCCGGGAACCCGTCGATCGGTTCCCGGCCCCCGCGGAGCCCTCAGCCAGCTCTTATATCAATTCAATGGTGGAACAGCCGGACCCCCGTGAATACCATAGCCATCCCATACTTGTCGCAGCACTCAATCACCGCGTTGTCCCGCACCGATCCGCCGCGGTCATTTCCTTCTCTTTCAGCCCCGCATACATCCGCTCTGACACCGGGACCGGTACGCCCAGCCATCTGGCCTCCCGCACCAGATAGCCGCTGAAGGTCTCAAGCTCCGACTGTTTCCTCGCGCGCACGTCCCGCTGGAGGGAACTGGTGGCGTCGTCGCTGTAATCCCTGTAAAACTTATGGATCACTGCGTCCGCGTGGTCTTCCGGAACACCGATCCCCTTCGCCCGCGCCACCGCGCAGGCCTCGCGGACCAGCTGCTCATACTGCTCCGCCTTCGCCGGGTCGCCGCGCAGCTGGCCGATGGTATTGTCATAATAGGCGGTCTCCACATTGTAGGCGCAGTTCAGGATATATTTCTTCCAGATCTC
>CANQTI010000047.1 GCA_947626725.1 uncultured Eisenbergiella sp. | reverse complement strand
CCCAGGCGATCAAATCCGCCAGAAAGATGGTCCTGGCGGAGAAAAAGAAGAAAAAGGAGGCGGGAAAATCATGAGCGATCTGCGCAACGTTTCTTCCAATCCCCATGTGAGGGCGAAATCCACAACGGCGTCCATCATGGGCACCGTGCTCATCGCCCTGCTCCCCGCTGCGGCGTTCGGCATTTATCATTTCGGCCCGAAGGCTGCGCTGCTCATTCTGGTATCTGTGGCGTCGGCGGTTCTGACCGAATATCTGTTTGAGAGGCTCTGCAAAAAGAAAGTGACGGTGGGGGATCTGTCCGCCGCGGTGACGGGGCTTCTGCTGGCGCTGAACCTGCCGGTTTCCGCGCCCTGGTGGATCCCGCTTCTGGGCAGCGCTTTCGCCATCCTGGTGGTGAAGCTTTTGTTCGGCGGGCTGGGGCAGAATTTTATGAATCCGGCATTGGCGGGCAGGTGCTTTCTGCTGATTTCTTTCCCGGCCATCATGACGAATTTTGACTGTGACGCTTATGCGGGGGCCACGCCGCTGGCTGCCATCAAGGCGGGAGAGAGCGTGAATGTGATGGACATGATTCTGGGCCGCACGGCGGGGACCATTGGGGAAACCTCCATGATCGCCATCGTGCTGGGAGCCTGCATCCTCATTCTGGCGGGCATCATCGATCTGAAGGTGCCCGGAAGCTACATCGTTTCCTTTGCGGTTTTTGTGGCGCTGTTCGCGTTGCTGACCGGCAGGACGGTAAACGGCCCGTATCTGTCCGCCCAGCTGGCGGGCGGCGGCCTGATGTTGGGGGCGTTCTTCATGGCCACCGATTATGTAACCCGTCCCATCACGAAAAAGGGCCAGTATGTCTACGGCGTTTTCCTGGGATTTATGACGGCGGTATTCCGCATTTTCGGCGCAAGCGCGGAGGGCGTTTCCTACGCCATTCTTCTGGGCAATTTGCTGACACCGCTGATTGAAAAATACACGATGCCAAAGTGTTTCGGCAAAGGAGGGGAGCGGTCATGAAAAGCATGTACAGGGACGCGGCGATCCTGTTTGCCATCACGCTGATCGCCGGTGTGCTTTTGGGCGGCGTCTATCAGGTTACCAAGGAGCCTATCGCCAGGCAGGAAGCTCTGAAGCTGGAGCAGGCCTGTCGGGAGGTATTCGAGGATGCGGCCTCCTTTGAAACGGAAGGCTTTGATGTGGAGAAGGCGGCCAGTATCCTTTCGGAAAACGGTTTTGCGGCACAAGAGATTGAAGACTGCCAAACCGCCCTGGACGGCGATGGAAAAACGGTTGGATACGTGCTCACGGTGAACACCCATGAGGGCTACGGCGGCGACATCCGTTTCACCATGGGGATTCGTACGGACGGCACTCTGAACGGGCTCTCTCTGTTGGAAATCTCGGAAACACCGGGCCTGGGCATGCGGGCAGGGGAGGTTCTGGTGCCTCAGTTCGCGGGGCGCAGAACGGATGCCTTCGTCTATGTAAAGGGAGGAGGCGCTGCCGGGGAGAACGAGATCGACGCCATTTCCGGCGCGACAATCACCACGAACGCGGTGACCAATGGGGTCAACGCAGGGCTGTGCTATTTTGCACAGGCACTGGAGGGAGGTGCGGATCATGAATAAAAAAGAAAGCGCGGGAGAGCGTCTGTTGAACGGCATTATTGTGGAAAATCCTACATTTGTGCTGACATTGGGTATGTGCCCCACGCTGGCGGTCACGACCTCTGCCATCAATGGGTTGGGCATGGGCTTGACGACCATGGCGGTGCTGGCGCTCTCCAATCTGCTCATTTCGCTTCTTCGAAATATCATTCCGGATAAGGTGCGCATCCCGGCGTTCATCGTCATCATCGCATCCTTTGTCACCGTCATGCAGCTTTTGCTGGAGGGCTTTTTGCCATCCCTGTATGAGGCTTTGGGGATTTATATTCCGCTGATCGTGGTAAACTGTATCATTTTGGGGCGGGCGGAGGCCTACGCATCCAAGCGGCCGGCGCTTCTTTCCCTGTTCGACGGCATCGGCATGGGGCTGGGTTTTTCCCTGGCGCTGACCTGTATCGGTGCAGTTCGGGAGCTTCTGGGGGCCGGAGAGGTGTTCGGCTTCCGGATCATGCCGGCCTCTTTCGTCCCGGTATCCATTTTCGTGATGGCGCCCGGTGCATTCTTTGTTCTGGCGGCCCTGACGGCCTGCATGAACGCGGTGAAAAAAGCCGGGGAGAAGCGCGGCAGGGATATGAGCCGAATCCGTACCGGCTGTGATCTGGATTGTTCGCACTGCGGGCAGTCGGCAGGCTGTACGAAGCCGGAAAAGGAGGGATGATCCATGTGGGAACAGGTGCGTGAATTGCTTTTGCTGATGCTGGGTTCGGCGCTGGTGAGCAATGTGGTGCTGAGCCAGTTTCTGGGATTATGTCCCTTCCTGGGCGTGTCCAGGAAGGTGGAGACGGCAGCCGGCATGGGGACGGCGGTGATTTTCGTCATCACCCTTGCCAGCGGTGTGGCCGGCGCGATCTATCGGTTCGCTCTGGTGCCGCTGGGCATTGAATACCTGCAGACCATTGTGTTTATCCTGGTAATCGCTGCTCTGGTGCAGTTCGTGGAGATGTTTTTGAAGCGCTATATGAAGGGGCTGTATGAGGCGCTGGGCGTCTATCTTCCCCTGATCACCACCAACTGCGCGGTGCTGGGTGTCGCCCTGACCAACGTGCAGAAAGAATACGGCATTTTCACCGGCATCGTGAACGGTTTCGCCACGGCGCTGGGCTTTACGATCTCCATCATTCTGCTGGCCGGTATTCGGGAGAAAATGGCGTACAACGATATCCCGGAGGCATTTCACGGAATGCCCATCGTACTGCTGACGGCGGGGCTGATGGCCATTGCCTTCTGCGGCTTTTCGGGACTGCTTTGAGGAGGTGACGGGGAATGATTTCAGGAGTATTGATCGCGACTGCCGTGGTTGGGGCGGTAGGATTGTTCATCGGTCTGTTTCTGGGTGTGGCCGGAATCCGTTTTCATGTGGATGTAGATGAGAAGGAAGAGGCGGTGCTGGCCGCGCTTCCCGGAAATAACTGCGGCGGCTGCGGCTTTGCGGGCTGCAGCGGACTGGCGGCGGCCATCGCCAGGGGCGAGGCACCGGTGAATGCCTGCCCTGTGGGCGGAGAGACCGTAGGCAGAAAGGTCGCGGCCATCATGGGCGTGGAGGCGCAGGAAGGAAAACGGATGGTGGCTTTCGTGGCCTGCCAGGGAACCTGTGAAAAGGCCGGTGTGGATTATGCGTATACCGGGGTGGAGGACTGCAGCATGCAGGCGTTCGTGCCGGGCGGCGGCGCGAAAAGCTGTGATTACGGCTGTCTGGGTTTCGGCAGCTGCGTGAAGGCCTGTCCCTTTGACGCGATTCATGTCCGGGACGGCGTGGCTGTGGTGGATAAGGAGGCCTGTAAGGCCTGCGGCAAATGCGTGGCGGCCTGTCCGAAGCATCTGATTTCTCTGGTTCCTTACGATTCCAAATATCAGGTGGCCTGCAGCTCCAGGGAAAAGGGGCCTGCAGTCATGAAGGCCTGCAGCGTCGGCTGTATCGGCTGTACGCTCTGCAAGCGGAACTGCCCTGCGCAGGCGGCGGAGATTGAGAGCTTCCTGGCCAGGATTGATGCAGAGAAGTGCGTTGGCTGCGGCCTGTGCGCCGAGAAGTGTCCGCGGAAGGCCATTGTGAAGCATTGATTGGATGGATTTCATAAAGAAAATCTCGCGGACCGAAGCGTGAAAGGCCGGATTTCCTGGAAAAAGGGATTCCGGTCTTTTTGCTTATAGGGAAAGAAGCACGCGCCATGTCGGAACTTGTCTGCCGTATGAAGGAATCTTCTTAGGACGGGCCGTATAAACTGTAATTATAATGAATACAGGGAAATATGGACGGAAAAGAGGATAGAAAAATGTGGTATCGGTACATTTCCGCATGGGCGGCCCTTATTCTGCTCCCGATCACGGCCTGGTTCTGTGTGAACTGTGAACATGCGGACCGATATATCGCCGGGATGGTGCGCGGCGCGGAAGGCGCAGAGTGGGACATGAAAAAGGCAGAACAGGAAGGAAACAGCGAGGCGCAGAATATAGAGGGAATGGCGTTGAACAGCGTCTCATGGGACGAAGAAGAATCAGGTCTGCAGAGGGGCGGAAGGGAAGAAAAGGAGACACGGATGCGTCCGGCGGCGCTGGAAGAAGCTTTTTATTTTTCATCAGAGCAGACGGGGCCGGCTGATCCTGTGCCGGGCGTTCCGGTCGCGGCGCGCGGGGACACAGAAGAGGCGGCCTATGCTGAGGAGGGCGGATATGAGCCTGGATACAGCGCTGTATATGGCAGCGGATACCATCTCGAATACGGCACAGCGCGCGCAGAACTCTCCGGAGAGGATTATGAGACGCTCTTAAAGATTGTGGAAGCGGAAGCGGGGACGGAGGACAGCATGGGAAAGCTGTTGGTGGCGGATGTGGTGCTCAACCGGGTGGAGAGCGAAGGTTTTCCGGATTCTGTAAAACAGGTGGTATATCAGCAGGCGGACGGACATGCTCAGTTTTCTCCGGTAGCCGATGGCAGCATAGAAAGAGTGAAGGTCAGTGAAGAGACCGAGGCGGCGGTGCAGCGGGCGCTGCTGGGGGAAGATGCCTCAAAGGGCGCGCTGTATTTTGCGGCCAGAGAGGCCGCAGATCCGGAGAGCATGAAGTGGTTTGACGAAAATCTGACGCCGCTGTTTTCCTATGGCGGACATGAATTCTTCCGATAGAGACAAAAAAAGATTGCCGAATGGGACAAGAAGTGATAGAATAGCCGCGAACGTTTATTTCAGAGATGAACCGGACCGTATGCCATACGGTCGGTATGCAGGAGAGGGAGATTGAAAATCATGGAACTTTTTTACAAAAGCACGAGAGGAAATGCCCCCAAAGTGACTGCCTCCGCCGCGATTCTGAAAGGGCTTGCGGAGGATGGCGGTCTTTATGTGCCGGAGCGGATTCCCATGCTGGATCATTCCATGCGGGAATTTTCAGAAATGTCTTATCAGGAGACCGCCCGCGAGGTCATGAAGCTGTATCTGACGGACTACACGATGGAGGAATTGACGGATTGCGTTGAGAAAGCGTATGATGACAAATTCGATACGGACAGGATCGCGCCCTTAAGGGATGCTGGCGGGGCCGCTTTCCTGGAGCTGTTTCATGGAAAGACTATCGCCTTTAAGGATATGGCGCTGTCCATTTTGCCGCATCTGATGACGGCGGCCGCCCGCAAGTGCGGAACCGAAAAGGAGATCGTTATTCTGACTGCTACCTCCGGCGATACCGGGAAAGCGGCCCTGGCGGGCTTCGCGGATGTGCCGGGCATCCGGATTCTCGTCTTTTACCCCAAAAACGGCGTCAGTCCCATCCAGGAGCGCCAAATGGTGACGCAGCGGGGAGCGAATACCCGGGTAGTGGGCATTCACGGCAATTTTGACGATGCGCAGACTGGTGTCAAGCGGCTCTTTTCCGATGCAGCGCTGCGGGAGCGGATGAATCAGATGGGATTCCAGTTTTCTTCCGCCAACTCCATCAATATCGGCCGGCTGGTGCCGCAGATCGTCTATTATGTATATGCCTATGCGCAGATGCAGAAGACCGGGCGGATCGCGGACGGAGAGGAGATCAATGTGGCGGTGCCCACGGGCAATTTCGGGAACATTCTGGCTGCCTATTATGCCAAATGCATGGGAGTGCCCATCGGCAGACTCCTCTGCGCTTCCAATGAAAATAAGGTGCTTTTTGACTTCCTGACGACTGGGATTTACGACAAGAACCGGGAATTCGTGCTGACCTCATCGCCTTCCATGGACATTCTGGTATCCAGCAATCTGGAACGTCTCATCTATCAGGCGGCAGGAGAGGATGCCGAAAAGAACGGGGCGCTTATGCGGCAGCTTTCGTCGGAGGGCCGCTATGCGGTTACAGACGAAATGCGGGCACGGCTTTCGGATTTTTACGGCAATTACGCCAGCGAAGCGGAATGCGCCGCCAAGATTCGTTCGCTCTATGAGAGCGACGGGTATGTGATCGATCCGCATACGGCGGTGGCGGCCGCGGTATATGACAAGTACCGGGTACAGACCGGCGATGACAGAAAAACACTGATCGTTTCCACGGCCAGCCCGTTTAAGTTCACCCGCAGCGTGATGACGGCCATTGACGCAAAATACGACGCCATGGACGATTTCGCGCTGGTGGACAGGCTTTCCGCGCTGAGCGGTGTGCCCGTGCCCGCCGCCATCGAAGAGATCCGCACCGCGCCGGTGCTGCACGATATCCAGTGCGGCAAGTCGGAAATGGAGCAGGCCGTGCTGGATTTCTTACAATGATTTTTGGCCTCATCCGTCCCAGACGGCCGGGGCGCGGCGGTTATTTGCGCTTTGCCAGGTCCACGTAATCCTTCGGCACGCAGAGCGTCCGGTATGCGGGACGGATGATCTTTCCGCCGGAGGCCAGCTCCTCCAGCCGATGGGCGCTCCAGCCCACCATGCGGGCGATGGCGAAGATCGGCGTGTAAAGCTCCGTAGGAAGCCCCAGCATCCGGTAAACAAAACCGGAGTAGAAGTCCACGTTGACGCTGACGCCCTTGTACATTTTTCGTTCTCCGGCGATGATCTGCGGAGCGAGCCGTTCCACCCGGTTATAGAGTTCGAATTCGTCGTGAAGTCCTTTTTCAACGGAGAGCCGTTCCACGAAGCTCTTGAAAATGACGGCGCGGGGATCGGATTTGGAGTAGATCGCGTGTCCAACGCCGTAAATCAGTCCGGCGTGGTCAAAGGCATCCCGATCCAGCAGACGCTGCAGATAGCGGCCCACTTCCTCGTCGTCCGTCCAGTCTTTGACGGTCGCTTTCATTTCTTCGAACATTTTTACTACTTTAATATTCGCGCCGCCATGGCGGGGCCCCTTCAGGGAGCCGATAGCCGCTGCGATAACGGAATAGGTATCCGTGAGGGAAGACGTGACCACGCGGGTGGTGAAAGTGGAATTGTTGCCGCCGCCGTGCTCCATGTGAAGGATCAGGGCGATGTCCAGGATCCTCGCCTCCAGCGGCGTAAAGCTGCTGTCCGGCCGCAGGATATGCAGAATGTTTTCCGCCATGGAAAGCTCCTGGCGGGGCTGGTGTATGTAGAGGCTGTTGCCGTCATGATAATGGCTGTAGGCCTGATAACCGTAGATGCTCAGCATGGGACAGAGGCTGATGAGCTGCAGGCACTGGCGCAGGACGTTGGGCATGGAGACATCCTCCGCCCGGTCGTCATAGGAATAGAGCGTCAGGACGCTGCGGGCCAGCGTGTTCATCATGTCCTTGCTGGGCGCCTTCATAATGATGTCCCGCACAAAGCTGGTAGGCAGGCTGCGGTAAGAGGCCAAAAGCTCCGAAAAAGAGCGCAGTTCTTCCGGAGACGGCAGCCGGTCGAAGAGCAGCAGATAGGTCACTTCATCAAAACCGAATCTCTCATCGCGGACGAAGCCGCGCACCAGATCTTCTACATTATATCCGCGGTAAAAGAGCTTCCCGTGATCCGGCACAGAAACGCCGTCTACGATTTTGGTGGCGCGGACATCGGAAATGTTGGTCAGGCCGGCGAGCACGCCTTTCCCGTTTAAGTCCCGCAGCCCCCGTTTGACATCATATTTGGTATATAATTCGGGGTCAAAAGTGCCCGATTTTTCGCATAACTTTGCAAGCCGGAGGATCTCCGGAGTCAGGTCGGAAAAGTCC
The DNA here is from genome assembly GCA_947626725.1 of uncultured Eisenbergiella sp. Lineage (GTDB taxonomy): Bacteria > Bacillota > Clostridia > Lachnospirales > Lachnospiraceae > Gallintestinimicrobium. Next base: position 3,320 of record CANQTI010000047.1, on the reverse strand, counting down.
TGGGTATATTGCGCCATAGAAAACCACCTTTCTAAAATAATCGTGTCAACAGTAAAAAGTGAGGAAACATCCCGGACGGAAATGGGAAAATCCCGATGCGGCCGAATCCTTATCGTGAGATGAGCGGGGATCGTTTGTGATCAGTAAAATGTACGCTGCCGCCTTCGCCGGGCAGAATGTTTCGGGCAAGGCGAACATGCTGGAGGGTGCGAAAAACACCCATTGCAATCATTCTATCATGGATTAGCATTTTTGCACAAGAAAAAAATGAAATTTTAGAATTAATTCATAGTTTGTTCAAGAAACCGCTGATTGTCATTTCCCGGGATTTGCGGTAAGATAGGGGTGCGGGCGGTATTTTATGGCCCCAAAGCGATGCATTTTGGGGGCCGTGAGGTTTCCCCTGCGGAAATGCTTCCCGCAGGTGCCCGCGGAACGGAGGAAAAAATGGATAATCGGGAGATCCTTTCCCATATCGATCACACACTGCTGAAGCCTTATGCGACGTGGAAGGAGATTGATGCGCTGTGTCGGGAAGCGGTGCAGTACGGCACAGCCAGCGTCTGCATTCCGCCCTGCTATGTCGCGCGTGCCCGCAGGGCATATCCGGAGCTTAAGCTGTGTACGGTAGTGGGCTTTCCTTTAGGCTACAGCGTGACGGAGGCCAAGGCGGCGGAGGTGCAAAAGGCGCTGGAGGAGGGCTGTGATGAGATCGATATGGTGGTGAACATTTCGGATGTGAAGGACCATCGGTACAGCCAGGTGGAGAAAGAAATACGCACCCTGAAAACCCTGTGCGCCGACCGCATGCTGAAGGTGATCGCAGAGACCTGCTATCTGACGCAGGAGGAAAAAATTGCCATGTGCCATACGGTGACGCGGGCCGGGGCAGACTTCATCAAGACCTCTACGGGTTTCGGTACAGGCGGAGCGACGCTGGAGGATGTACTGCTGTTTCGGGAGCATATCGGAAGCGGCGTGAAGATCAAGGCCGCAGGAGGCGTGCGGACCCGAGAGGATCTGGTGCGTTTTCTGGAGGCGGGCTGCGCGCGGATCGGCACTTCTTCGGCGGTGGCGCTCTTAAAGGGCTGAGCGCGGCAGGAACAGACAGATGTGAGAAAGGCAGGAAGAAAATGGTAAATCAGATCATTCAGGACAGGCTTGCCGCGATGCGGGCCGTGATGGCAGAGGACGGTGTGGACTGGTATCTGGTGCCCACAGCGGATTTCCACAATTCGGAATATGTGGATGCGTATTTCAAGGTGCGCCAATTTCTGTGCAATTTTTCCGGTTCCAACGGTACGCTGATCATCGGAAAAGACTGCGCCGGGCTTTGGACGGACGGACGGTATTTCATCCAGGCGGAAAAAGAGCTGGCGGGCACCGGTGTGACGCTGTACCGGATGCAGGAGGAGGGGGTTCCCACCAAAGAAGAATTTCTCCTGCAGAATATGGAAGAGGGACAGACGCTGGGGTTTGACGGCAGGGTGGTGGATGCCCGCTTCGGCCGGAAGCTGGAAAAGAAGCTGGCGCCTAAAAACATCGTTTTTTCTTATGAGAAAGATTTGGCGGATCGGGTCTGGAAGGATCGTCCGGCGCTTCCCTGTCATCCCGTGACGGTGTTGGACGAGGCGCTTTGCGGGCAGAGCGTGGAAGAAAAACTGGAGGCCCTCCGCAGGAAGATGCGGGAAAAGGATCCGTTTATCAAGGGGCATTTCTTGAGCAAGCTGGACGATTTGATGTGGCTGTTCAATATCCGCGGCGGGGACGTGGCGTGTAATCCGGTGGCATTTTGCTATGCCTGGATCACCATGGAGGAGTGCCACCTGTTTCTCCAGACAGGAGAGATGACAGAAGCGCTGAAGGCTCATGCGGAGAAATACCGGATCATTCTTCATGATTATTCCGAGACGGCGGATTTCCTGAAAGCCTGTCCCATGGAAGGGCGTGTGCTCTGCGATATGGGCAATGTGAGCTGTGCTTTTTACGGCATCCTGTCTGAACGGGGAAAGGTGGTGGATGGCCCCAATCCGACGGAACTCTTAAAGGCGGTGAAGAATCCCGTGGAGCTGGCCCATATGCGCGAGGTCTATAAAAAGGACAGCGCCGCCCTATGCAGGTTCATTTACTGGCTGAAGAAGACGGTGGGAAAGGAGCCTCTGACGGAATATACGGCGGCACAGCATCTGGATCATCTGCGCAGCCAGGTGGACGGTTTCCTGGATCTTTCGTTCCCCACCATCAGCGCATACGGTCCCAATGCTGCCATGATGCACTATGCGGCTACGGAAACGGACTGTGCGGCGCTGGCGCCCGAGGGAATGCTGTTGGTGGACTCCGGCGGTCAATATCTGGGAGGCACTACGGATGTGACCAGAACCATCGTTCTGGGGCCGGTGTCGGCTGAGATAAAAGCGCATTTTACGGCGGTGGCCAGGGGCATGCTGCAGCTGTCCGACGCCAGATTCCTGTACGGCTGTACCGGGCGGAACCTGGATATTCTGGCCCGTCAGCCCATGTGGGAGCAGAACATCGACTACAAATGCGGTACGGGGCATGGCGTGGGCTACATCCTCAACGTCCATGAGGGACCTCAGAACATTCGCTGGCGTTATGCGGAAGGGATGAAGGAGGCCGTGATCGAAGCGGGCATGGATGTGACCAACGAACCTGGCGTCTATATTGAGGGGAGCCATGGGATTCGCACGGAGAACGTGATGGTGGCGGTGAACGGAGAGAAGAACGGAGACGGCCAGTTCATGCATTTCGAGACGCTGACCTATGCGCCCATCGATCTGGAGGCGATAGACCTTTCCCTCATGGGACCGAAGGATATCGAACGGCTGAACCGTTATCACGCGGCGGTCTATGAAACGATCGCGCCGCTTTTGGATGCGGAGGAGGCCGCCTGGCTTCGGGAGGCCACCCGTGCGGTGGGCGTCTGAGGAAGACGCTGGAGACGGCGCTCTGCGGCAGCGGCGCTTTGCACCGTGGAAGCGGATTTTATGAAATAATTCTAAACGATGTTTTTTGCAGGCAAAAATATTGACTTTTCAAAACACATTTGAGATAATAAATCGATGTGATTTACGTCACCTATATAATAAGAGGAAAGGATAAATCAAAATGGCAGAGATCAATTTAAGCAAGTACGGTATTACCGGAGTCAAAGAGATCGTCCACAATCCTGATTATGAATTCCTGTTCAAGGAAGAGACCGATCCTTCGCTGGAAGGCTTTGATAAAGGTCAGGTCAGCGAGCTGGGCGCGGTCAACGTCATGACCGGTATCTACACGGGCCGTTCCCCCAAAGACAAATT